>NZ_JASDDE010000042.1:0-32780 GCF_030407565.1 Pseudoalteromonas sp. APC 3694 | reverse complement strand
ATACCTTATCTTCATGCTGTTTGTTTTTCATACCACAAAGATCAACACGCCCTAGATCTTTTTATATATATAAATTATAGTATTACTCATTAGGTGTAGTGGTATTAACATAGGGAAATAGCCGATGGATGAATTAACCAATTTGCTTGTCGAACAACAAAGCAACGCATCCATTGAGGCTAAACTAGCTGACTTACTCGCGTTAGTTCGCAAACATTTAGATATGGATGTTGCTTTTATATCTGAATTTATTAACGATGAGCGTGTTTTTAAAGTGGTCGATAACCCCTCTGAAAACCAAATTGTTAAAGTGGGTAATGCCGATCCGATTAATGAAACGTATTGCCAACAAATCACCGACAACAAGCTTAGCCCTATTATTACTAATACCAAAGCAAACCCAATAACCAAAGCGATGCCGGTTACAAAAAAATTAGGTATAGGGGCATATATAGGTGTACCTATCAACCTGTCGAACGGGAAATTATATGGTACGTTTTGTTGTTATAAATCACACCATGATGAGAGCTTAAATGAGCGCGATTTATCTTTTTTAAATATTATTTCAGAAATAGCGACCGGATTAATTGAAAAGAGTTTAGATAAAAGCGTATCGTACAACCACACAAAATCAACTATTGAGCAAATTATTAGCGATAATGATATTAGTATCTATTTTCAGCCTATTTATAGTCAACTAAATAATAAAGTTGTAGGTTTTGAATCACTTGCTCGGTTTTTTACCACTCCTTATAAAACCCCTGATATATGGTTTAAAGAAGCAAGTAAGGTTGGCTTAAATGAAGCATTAGAAATGCTCGCTATTAAAAATGCAGTCGCAGACATGGCACAGTTAAATGATACAACTTACATTGCCATTAATTGCTCGCCTTCGCACATTCTTAGCGGTGCACTTGAAAATACATTACAAAACATTGACTGCACTAGGCTAGTATTAGAAATTACTGAGCATTCGCCAATCTCAGACTACGAAAAAATGCGAGCAGCACTTAGGCCTCTCAGAAACAAAGGTCTGCGCTTGGCCATTGACGATGTAGGCGCTGGCTTTTCCTCTTTTCAGCACATACTAGAGCTTGAGGCCGACATTATAAAATTAGACATTAGCCTGACTCAAAATATAAACACAGACGATCGTAAATTTTTACTGGCAAAAGCACTGTGTGGATTTGCAAAAGCAATCGACTGCACCATTGTTGCCGAAGGGATCGAAACCGCAGAAGAACTAAACTCGTTAAGAATACTCAATGTAGACAGTGTACAAGGTTATTTTATTGGCCGCCCCGCACCAATTGAAGATGCGCTTAGCTTCCAAAACAAAGCACTACCCGCATAAAAACGCCACTATTTAGTGGCGTTCGCTATCTATACTGTCTTTTCGATAATAACGTTTGTGATAACTTTTTACTTTAGCATGCACACCTTTGCTGAGGCTTTTAAACTTAGCTTCTAGCACGTCAACGCCGTATAAAATACCCACCACAAGCACCGAGAGCTTAATAGCAGCCCCGAGGTTTTCGGTTGCTATCATCACGCCAATGGAGGCCAATACCCAAATGGTGGCAGCAGAGGTAACCCCGACTACCGCACCGTCTTTTGCGAGCATTACGCCTGCGCCTAAAAAGCCAATGCCGGTAATTATTTGACCGACTACGCGAGAATGATCAATTACATCCCCTTGTAAATTAAACGCAGTCGATAAAAACAAGTAAGTACCTAAGGTGATTAGCGCAGAGGTACGGATCCCTACAGGTTTGCCACGTAATTGTCGTTCTATACCAATAATAGCGCCACAAAAAGCCGCCGTACCAATAGCTGCCCACGAGTATGGGGCTACATCGATAAAATCTAAAAATGTCACTTAAAATCCTAATCTATTATTTTTTACTAATAGCAACTGCCGTTCTAAGCCTTTGACTACCAAAAGCCGACATTTTACTAAAATCGCTGCGTGCAATTGGCACATATTGACAGTCAATCGCTAATTGATTGTCGTTACCTGGTTCGCAAAACGGGTCATGTACGTACACACAGTGCGCATCTAAATGAGTAACACATACCCAATGCGGTGATTTTTTTCCATCAAACCGATAAGTGCTTATTAACAGCAACACACTAAAACCTTGGTTTAACCAAGTTTCTATATCGGTTAGTTCAACATCTTTATAGGTAACAGGAATATTAGCCGAGGCTATGCCTTCAACAAATTGCTGATGTACCGTCGCCAGCACCGTTTTTTTATTATCACTGCGTACCCCATCTAAAAATAATGGCTCTGAGGTATTAACAATGACCTCACTTTTAAACCCCCGTTTATTTGCAGCCAGTGCCAAACCAAACGGATGACAACCGCCATGCCCAGAAGTCATAAAAATGGTGGTGCCTTCACGCCATAAGGCTAATTCATGTGACTGACTCAGCTCTGTGCTGTTATCAAGCGAGCCCATTGCCATTAATAACGCAGCAGGTCCACAGGTAAACTCGGTGGTTTGCTGATACCATGGCGTTAAACGCTCAACTTGCAATTCGCTGGTTTGGCGAATGTTTTTTTGCATGCGCAAGGCATCACTGTGATCATCGTAATAATCACTATATTGACCAAAAACACGATACCCTACACTTTTATAAAGCCCTATGGCGCTGTCGTTATTTACCGCCACTTCTAAACGCAAATAAATACGCCCACGCTCACTAGTGGCTTTTTCAAGGGCTTTAAGCAGCGTTTTAGCGATTCCTTTGCCTTGCATCGTCGGTAATACGGCTAACGAATACAAACGCGCTAACCGCGTGCCTTTATGGCACCACACCAAACCGTAACCACATAATTGCGCACTGTGCTCGGCGACTAATAAAATCCCATGTTTAGCACTAAGCCAACGCTTTAAACTTCGCGCACTTAGCTTATCGTTACTAAAGCAGGCATTTTCAAGCGCCACTAAGGCGTTTAAATCACTCGCACTTGCAGGGCGAATACTAATATCCGCCCCTGCAAAAATCGTTATATCAGACAATGCGTTAAGCATTAGCCGCGACCTCGTGCTTCAAGGCGCTGTTTAAACTCATCCATAATGATCATGTATAACTCATCACCTAAGTAACCATCTTCTACTTTGTGATCAATACTTGGGTTATCGTTTACTTCCAACACATACGCACGGCCTTGATGCTCTTTTACATCCACACCGTATAAACCCTTACCCACGGTTTTACATGCTTTTAAAGCAGCATCCAGTACAGCTTTAGGTAATTCAAACGTAGGTAATGTTTCAAAGCCACCCGAGAAAAACCGTTTCGCGTCATGGTTATATATTTGCCAATGGTTACGCGCCATTAAATAACGACACGCATAAATAGCACGACCATTAAGTACCCCTACACGCCAATCGTATTCTGTGTACATGTACTCTTGCGCCAGAACTAGCGCACTTAAAGCAAATAATTCACTAAGCTTAGCTTCTAATTCATCACGATTAGCAACTTTATACACGCCTTTTGAAAACGACCCTTCTGGCATTTTTAATACCAGCGGATAAGTAAACGACGCTTCTAGTTGCTCAATTGTGTCTTTTGATTGATCTGCCACCACCACGGTTTTTAAGCTCGGTACTTTCTGATAATTAAATGCATCATGTAAGTACACTTTATTACAGCATCGTAAAATAGACTCCGCATCGTCAATCACCACTAAACCTAAGCTTTGCGCTTTACTTGCAAGACGGTAGGTTGGGTGATCAATCGCTGTTGTTTGGCGAATAAACAACGCATCAAATTGGGCAATATTGTCTATTTCCTCAAAGCTGAGTGCTTTTGCGTTAATACCATGTTTCGCTGCTGCTTTTATAAAACGGGCTATTGCATCTTTATCACTTGGCGGTACTTTTTCGTTATGATCAACCAATATCGCCATATCCCAACGGAAACGGCGCTCTACTTTACCAATTCGCCACTGTGTTTGGGTAAACTCATTTAGTTTTTCAACAAAATCAGTGTGTTGCTGCTCGCTCAAGGACGCTAATGATCCTTGTTGTAATAGGCCTTGCTCATCAACAAATAAAATAGGTGCCGGATATTGTTTAAATACCGATTTAGCGGCTTTAACTTGTTGATCATTTCCCGCGTGACCAAAATAAACAGCACCATCAATATGGCCAATATTTTGTAATGACGCTTGATTGCTTCGAAGCGCGTTAATTGTTTTTACACTTGGTAATACTTGATGCTTACGCGCCTCAGCAAGTAACGAACAGTAATAGCCTTTACTTAAATACTGGCTAGCATCACATAGATTTATTATGCGGGTTTTTGGTTCGTTGCGTTTTGGGTAGTCACGCAAATAGGTGTTAAAGGTAATGACATTTTCAAATGAAAGAGCAAGCGTTTGCTCATTGTTATCAACCACAATTAAGGTTTTAAACACGACTTTTCCTAGTTAAGTCAAAATATACAAAGCAGCCTTGCTAATCAGTTAGCTCAGCGAATAAAACAGCAAATAGAAACACCTATCGCACTAAGTGCAGCATTTAGCAAATCACTTAATACGATAGGTGCTTTAACGAATATCTACTATAAACGTTAGCGCTTAAATTGCTTAAGCGACAAGTGATTTATATGCGCTTTTTTAGATACGCACAAACGAGATATTTTTAGCGTAAAGATAAAAATTTTTGATGAACTTTTTTATTGCTAATTTGTGTTTTAAAATAGCCAAAATTTAATACTAAAAGTGATCATCATGTCTCTTCCCGCTTGTCCTAAATGCCAATGTGAATACGTTTACGAAGACCAACAGCTGCTTATTTGTCCAGAATGTGCCTATGAGTGGAACCCGAGTATTACTAATGACGAAGACGCTATTTTAGTGAAAGACGCAAACGGCATTTTGCTTGCTGATGGCGATAAAGTAACCGTAGCCAAAGATTTAAAAATTAAAGGTAGCTCGCAAGTTATTAAAATTGGCACCAAGGCCTTAGTAAGACGTGTACTTGATAAAAAAGATCATGAGCTTGACTGTAAAGTAGATGGCATAGGTGAAATGATGGTGACGGCTAAATTTGTTAAAAAAGCCTAAACCCATTGAGATAAACAATCAAATACAGCCATAACCTGTGTAAACTTGGCGCTTAATTACATTAATAAACTAAAACCCACTTTAACCAATTGATTATAAAGGTCTATTTGAAAATTTAAATTCAGTTCTCATAGTGGTGTGTTAGTTGTCTAATATTACGACTTCTGCTTTGTCAAAGTGTGTTTTTGCGCTTTGCAAAACATCGGCAGTAAACTTGGAGTTTGGCACTGGTATATCAATAACATTGCCACTTTTACAAAATAAAGTAACGGTATTTGACGCTAGCTGTATTTTAATTATCGCCCCTTTAGGAATAAGCTGCATTCTACTTTTATTATTATTGAACCAGTGAGGTTTTTTGCAAAGTAGAACGTTTTCTCCAATATCAGAAAAAACACGCTCAGGCCTAAAAGTTAAGTACTTTATAAATAAAGCCGTGAGTAAAACACCCGTAATTGTGACGGTAAAAATCCCTATCTCCATAATATTCCCTTAAATTTATGTCCTTTATTTAACTGCTTATCCGTTAATGATCATCAGACTAAAGCAAATCTTATAAGTTTACGCTATAAATGCCTTAGTTGTGATTGAGTGAAACCGGCTAACATCGAGTTATAAACACCCCATAACTAGTTTATTATATTAGCTTATTAGATAACACAGTTAATGTTTCATCGTAAGCGCGTTGATTAAAGTTACTTGAGTGTGGTTGCTCATAGTGAGGAAAAATTAACTCTATTTCAAATGCCGGGTTTAGCTCAGTATGGTGCCTAATTTGCGAGCTGTAAAAACAAATGCCCTTAACTATCGTTTTAATCGCCGGATGTGCAGACATTGACCAAATTGCCTATGCGCCAACACTATAACCAATCAATATGATGTTACCAGCGAGTGGTTTAATCGCTTTTTGTAAAATAGCGACATACTCATCAAGGCCAATATGCTGACTAAAATACTCATAGGCCTGCTGTTCATTGTAAAATGCCATATCCACCCCGCCACAGGGATCGACAATAGACTGAGCGTTTAGTTCTTCAGCTAATGCTTTTAAAGCCGCTGTTTTACCAAATATATCACTAACCAAAACTAAGTTCATAAACGGCTCATCTTTAATTTTATTCTTTAAGTTTCAGGCAATTATTTAACAAAGAGGCCTACGAGATGCTGCGCCTCAGAGTAAGAGACAAATAAATACTACATTCAAAGCACTTTAACCACATCGTAACTATGTTTTACATCACCGAGTGTTAAACTAACTTCATCATCGACTTGTTTACCTAATAACTGTTGGCCTAATGGTGCACCAGAGGTAAGTACTTGAATAGTTGTGCCTTTAATATCAACGGTTAATCCACCAGCTGCTGGGCCTAAATAAAACCATTTTTGTGTGCCTGCATCATCTTCTAAACACACCAATGAACTGACTGCTATTTTGCCTGTAACGGCGTCGTTGTAGATGGCTTCAAATAGTTGTATTTCTTTATAACACTCATTCACCCGATCAGCGTGACCTTGCGCTAAATACGCAGCTTCAAGCCCGAGCGTATCATATTGAGTTTCTGCAATACTTTCTTCGTGAGTCGCGGTATCGTGGGCTGTTTTAGCTGCAATTTTCGCAGTATTGAGCTGCTCTTCTAAGGCAAAACGCAGGTGCTCTGTAACATGGGCTTTATTCATTTGGAGAATTCACTCAATTCGATAAAAATAATTTGCTATTTTATACCAATCTGCTTGGATATGGGACCTATTTTAACGATAAGAAAATTGCTCTATAACTAGGCAAAATTTTTGACATCTAGTTGTTCTAAATAAAAAAATTTTAACAACGTTATAGGGGGATTTAATTCGTTATATTGTTCAAATATTTATGTAGGTTGGTATTAGCATTGTTGCTATACCTAACACTATCCCTTTGCTGTGTAACAACAATGCTGATTTAAGCCTATGGCATATCCATTAATGCCTGCGTTTGCTGATCCACTTGCTTATCGTAGTTTTTAGCACTTAACCCAAGTAGCTCGGGTAATGTTGCAGCAATACAAATGGACGATAACGTGCCTACGACTATTCCTGCAAACAGAGCAATTGCAAATCCCTGAAGCGGCGCCCCTGCTAACAGCCAAACACTTGCCACCGTTGCGAGCGTAGTCCCGGAGGTAATAAGCGTACGAGTTAAGGTGCTTTTAATAGCACTGTTGATAATACTGCTTGGTTTGAGTGTGATGTTTGTTGATATGCGCAACAGCTCGCGCACCCTATCTCCAACTATTATTGAGTCATTTAATGAGTAGCCAATAATCGCCAACAAACTGGCTAAAACAGTTAGGTTAAACTCTATTTGTAACCATGCAAATAAGCCAACCACCAGTACTAAGTCATGAAATAAAGCCACCACAGAGCCTAATGCCAAACGCCATTCAAAACGAACAGCTAAATAAATCATTACCGCGACCATCGCAGCAAATAATGCTAAGCAGCCTTGTTCAAATAGTTCATCACCCACTTGAGAGCCAATATAAGCCGATGATAAAACCTCAGCATTTATAGTTGGGTTTTGGCTAATAGCCGTTTTCCAGTCATCGTTATTGCTTGTATTATTGGGGCCTTGTGTTAGTTGAAAATGATTATTGCCCTGTGCTGTTAGTTCAAATTCACCTTGATGGCTTTTAGCAATAAATTGCTCAAGCTGTTTTAGTTCAACACCTTGGCTGGTGGTAAACTCTGTTAAGTATCCACCCGTAAAATCAAGGCCAAAGTTTAGCCCTTTTTGTGCAATAGTGAATACCGACAACAACACAAATATGGCGCTGATCAGCATGCCTGTATAACGTATACGAGACCCTGCCTCACATTTTAAAAAAGAATTAAGCATGCGCGTTTACTCCTGCTTTTTTACCCAGCTTTAAATATAAGCTTTGGCTTAAATTTTTCGATACATACACACCAGTAAATACCGATGTGATAAGTCCCAGCGCCAGCGTTATAGCAAAGCCTTTTACAGGGCCATAACCTATGCCATATAAAATAATCGCGGTGATCATCGTGGTAATATTGGCATCTAAAATCGTATTCGCAGCTTGTTTATAGCCCTCTTGTATCGCTTGATATGGAGGACGTCCTTTGCGGCGCTCTTCTTTAATGCGTTCAAATATAATCACGTTAGTATCAACCGCCATTCCTATGGTTAGCACCAAACCTGCAATACCAGGAAGTGTTAAAACCACCCCAGGTAATAATGACATTAACCCCACTAAAGACGTTAAATTTAAAACTAACGCAACATTTGCAATAAGCCCTAAACGACGATACCACAGCGCCATAAAGGCAAGCGTTAACCCCATGCCTAACATTAACGCCGCCAATCCATTGTTAATGTTGTCTTGGCCAAGGCTTGGACCAATAGTTTGTTCATGTACTATGGTCACTGGCGCAGTAAGCGACCCTGCACGAAGTAATAGCGCTAAATCGGCAGCCGCTTGCTGGCTTTGCATATTGGTTATACTAAAGCGTGAGCTTAAATGCTGGGCTATATTCGCCACATTAATGACTTCGCTTTTTTTAACCACTTCACCTTTAGCATTTTGTGAATACTCTGAATAGAGCGTTGCCATCGGCTTGCCTATATTCGCCTTAGAAAACGCCGACATAGCATCGCCACCTTGGCTATCTAGGCTCAGTTGTACTAAAGGTTTACCCCAGTCATCACGGCCAATATTGGCATTATTAATATGCTCACCAGTAAAGATAGGCACAGGGTCGAGCTTAATAGTCCCACCCGATTGCAAATTAAATGTTTGCCCGCCAATCTCTTTAAGTTGATAAAATCCAAGTGACGCGGTAGCACCAATAATACGTTTTGCCTCGGCTGGGTCTTGGACGCCGGGTAGCTCAATGCGAATGCGCTGCTTACCTTGGCGCTGTGTAACCGCCTCAGTAATTCCTAACTCTTCAATGCGTGAGCGAAGCGTAGTGAGTGTTTGGCTCATGACTTGTTTATCAAATGCGCTGCGCCCTTGCTCAGAATAACTCACTTTAACGACCTGTAAGTTGCCATGAGTTGATGTGGTTATAGTTAGATTTTCAAAGCGGCTTTTAAGGTCGCTAATAACTGAGGTTAGCTTTTCGGCTGCATTTTCTAATGCACTTATTTCAAAGCCTTGGTTAGTTTGCTTTGCTTTAACACCATAGGCTTTTTGTTTAACAATGATGGCTTTCGTTTGCTGGTAAGCACTGAGTAATTGCTCATCAATGGCTTTATCTAAATCAACATCAAGTACAAACAATACCCCGCCGTTTAAATCAAGACCCAGCTTTATGGGCGATAAACCAAACTCTTGTAACCAAACAGGGCTGGTTGCATGTTCTGCAATTTTAACTTGTGTATTTGGGTAATTCGATTTTATAGCCGCTTGAGCTTGGGCACTTTGCGTAGGTGTATTTAAAAGCACATTAATTGTTGCTTGGTTTTCTACCCCTTGGCTGACCTCAAACCCTTGGCTATTTAAAAAGCGCACTATGTTTTCAGTACTTGGTAGTGCTTGTGTTTTAACCTCAGGTGCGGCACTAATATGCAACCACGATTTATTCGGGTATAAATTAGGTAAAGCGCTTATTGCCAGTAAAACCAATACAACCAACATGGCTACATAGCTTAATTTAAATTTAGCCATAAATGGCTTTTTTTGTTTTTTAAAACTTAACATAGTTGTTCCTTATTACTAGGCATAGCCCAGTAACGTACCTATTAGGCACAATTAAAATTAAGGTCAAAACGCGATGCGTTAAAACCAATTAACGATAATTAAGGAACTTTAAACGTGGTAGGTGGTTACAGCGGTGTATAACAGATTCGCATCTTTCCAGCCGCTCAAGCGCGACTTTTTACTTTTAAAAACCCAAGTATACCAAGGCTGATTTATGGTGACTGCTTGCGGTCGCAAAAAAATATGCCTACACCCATTTAGCGCAAAAAACTCATGCACTACATCGTATTCAGGATCGCCCTGCGCACTGTGTAAAAATAAAAATGAGTTATTAGCTGTTAGCCTAGGCTGATGCGCAGCAAACTCAGAATGCTTTGAGTTTTTATGCTGTAAATTACCTAGCGACTTTAACGGTGCGGGAGCGTTAGTTAAGTTTTCGACATTAACAACATCGCTATAACTGCTTTGGTTACTGTTTAATTCGTGCTTTACGCCCATAGCATGGCTTTGCACACTAAAGAGTGCAGCAAAAAACAAGCAAGTAGCTAAAAAAACGCGAAATTTAAACATCTGTCATTTAAAACTAAAATAAAGGATAGCTAGTATATAAGGGCAGCTAATTAAAATACAATAGCCAACATTAAGCTATTTCATTTATATAAAAACAATACTGAGATCCTCGATGCGCTCCAGACAAAGTTCAGTAAAACGCCCCGATGC
The DNA here is from genome assembly GCF_030407565.1 of Pseudoalteromonas sp. APC 3694. Lineage (NCBI taxonomy): Bacteria > Pseudomonadati > Pseudomonadota > Gammaproteobacteria > Alteromonadales > Pseudoalteromonadaceae > Pseudoalteromonas > Pseudoalteromonas sp. APC 3694. The sequence continues at coordinate 22,271 of NZ_JASDDE010000042.1, read as the reverse complement.
CATGAATTTAAAACAAAGCATTCAAACTCTTTGGCCTTACATCACTAAATTTAAAGGCCGTGTGCTGATTGCCATATTAGCGCTAGTCGGTGCTAAAGGCGCGACATTACTCATGCCATGGGCTTTAAAAGAAATAATTGATTCGGTTGATAAATCAATTAATCCACTACTTCTTGTTCCTACTTTATTACTGATTATGTACGGCGCACTGCGATTTGCCAGCGTGTTTTTAGGTGAAGTACGCGATGCTGTATTTTCTCGAGTCACCGAGCATGCCATGCGTGATATTGGCCTTAAAGTATTTAAACATTTGCACTCGTTAGATTTAGCCTTTCATTTAGACAGGCAAACTGGCGGTATAAGTCGAGACATAGAGCGCGGCACCAGTGGTTTGAGCTTTTTAATGCGCTTTTTAATGTTTAATATTGTGCCCACGTTGTTTGAAATAATGACCGTGGCGATTATTTTTGGCACCTTGTTTTCTATTTGGTTTGCGCTGATCACCCTACTCGCTGTGGCTATTTATATTTTTTTTACCGTGACGGTTACCCAATGGCGAAACCGCTTTATTCGTGAGTCAAATGCTGCCGACAACCAAAGTAACACCCGTGCCATCGACAGTTTATTAAATTACGAAACCGTAAAATACTTTAATAATGAACAGCATGAAGCTAAAACTTACGATACGTTTTTAGCAACCTGGGAACAAGCTCGATTAAAAAACAGACTCTCGTTACTGGCGCTAAACTCAGGACAAGCACTTATAATTGCATGCGCCATAACCGCATTAATGTGGCTTGGCGCTAATGAAGTGGTTACCGGCGAGTTAACGATTGGTGAGCTGGTAATGATCAATGCGTATATGATCCAATTATTTTTACCGCTTAACTTCTTGGGATTTGTATACCGTGAAATACGCCGTGCCCTTACTGACCTTGAAAACATGCTTGGGTTATTAAATACCTCCCCCAAAGTAGCAGATAGCGAAACCGCGCAACCATTAGCACTCAAAAATGGGGCAATTAGCTTTGAAAACGTCAGCTTTAGCTACGATAGCAAGCGTCCTATTCTTAAGAACGTCAGTTTTCATGTAAATCCTGGTGCTAAGGTAGCGGTTGTAGGTGCTAGTGGCGCAGGTAAAAGCTCGTTAGCCCGCTTGCTATACCGTTTTTATGAACTTTCATCGGGCGCTATAAGAATTGATAATCAAGCCATAAACACAGTTACCCTCGCAAGTTTGCGTAAAGCTATTGCCATAGTGCCGCAAGATACTGTGTTATTTAATACCAGCATACGCGAAAATATTCACTACGGCAGACCCAGCGCCAGTGAAGATGAAGTAAACAAAGCTATAAACATGGCGCATCTAACAGACTTTATTAATAGCCTAGATAAAGGCGATAAAACGTTAGTAGGTGAACGCGGACTAAAAGTCTCTGGTGGCGAAAAACAACGTATTGCTATTGCTCGCGCTATTTTAAAACAATCGCCAATTTTAATTTTTGACGAAGCCACTTCGGCGCTGGACTCACAATCTGAGCAAGCCATATTAAACGCTATGCAAGAGGTTGCCTCTAACCACACAAGTATTGTTATTGCGCATCGCTTATCAACAATTACCGATGCCGATACTATTATCGTGCTTAAGGCGGGAGAAGTGGTAGAGCAAGGTAAACATGATGAATTACTCATGCAAAATGGTGAATATGCTCATATGTGGACCTTGCAACAAAAGCAGTCAAAGGCGCAATAAACTAAGCCGCTCAAGAACGATTGAAGTAGTTGAGTGTTTTTTGCTATTTTCGATAGTATTTTATTCATCTTATCGACCGGTACGGTTATTCACCTCAAAAGGTTTGTTTGCAGTGAAGTTATCAATACAATCAAATAGCTATTTTTATAACAAAAATATAACGAATTAAATAACGTGAATTCATAAGGGAAAGTAATGAAAAAAAGTTTAATTGCAGCGGCACTCGCCGCTACATTTATTACCGGCTGTTCAGAGCCACAAACTACAAAAACTAAGCAAGTCGCAGCCGTCGCTGAAAAACCACAAGCAACTGAGCAAGCTGAATTAGGCACTTTTGGGGTTGATTTAACTGCCCGCAATGAAGCTGTAAAACCAGGCGATGACTTTTTTATGTATGCCAGCGGTTCATGGTACGACAACTACGAAATGCCAGCAGATAAAACACGCTATGGTGCGTTTTCTGCGTTAGCTGAACGCAGTGAAGAGCGTGTAAAAGAAATTATTGAAGACATTGCAGCACGTGAAAATTTAAATGCAGAAGAGCAACTAGTTGCCGATTTTTATAATTCGTACATGGATACCGACACGCTTAATAAGCTCGGTGTGACTCCCATTAAGCCATTGCTTAACGATATTAACGCTGTCGACTCAACTGATGACTTAGCAAAAATCTTTGGTAATTCATGGCTCACAGGTGTTAGCGCCCCTATTGGTGGTGGTATGTGGTTTAACCGCTTAGATCCTAATAAATACGAAATGTCGTTAGGTGCTGGTGGTTTAGGCTTACCTGATCGTTCATATTACCTTGAAGATGCAGAGCGTTTTGTAAAAACTCGTGAAGCGTATGTTGCACATATTGCCGACATGCTTAAATTTGCTGGTGTTGAAAATACCACTGAACGTGCACAAGCAATTTTAGCGCTAGAGACAAAAATTGCAGAAGGTCATTGGCCACGTGAAAAACGCCGTAATCGTGACATAACGTTAAACCAAATAAAACGCGACGAGTTAAGTACCCAGTACCCTGGATTTAATTGGGATTTATACTTTGCGCAAACAGGTTACAAAGTACCGCAACTAAACGTGTCGCAGCCTGAACCTATAAAGGCCATGATTGATTTAATCAACAACGAAGATATAAGCGTATGGAAAGACTACCTAACATACCATGCAATTAATGGTAACGCTGGGCTGTTGTCAGAAGACATATTTAACACCAGCTTTGCTTTCTTTGGTAAAGAGTTAAATGGTCAGCAAGAGCCTCGTCCGCGCTGGAAACGTGCGATCAGCCAAATGTCAGGCACTAGTTCACTAGGCTTTGCGATTGGTAAAATTTATGTAGATCGTTATTTCCCTGAGTCATCAAAGCAACAAATGTCTGAGCTAGTTGAAAACTTACGCACAGCGCTTGGCGAACGTATTGATAATCTAGATTGGATGGGCGCAGAAACAAAAGTGAATGCGCGTGCAAAATTAGCGGCGTTTGTGCCAAAAATAGGTTACCCAGACGAATGGCAATCTTACGAAGGCTTAAGCATTAGCAAAAATGATTTAATGGCTAATGTAAAAAATATGCGTGAGTTTTTCCAAGCCGATAGCGTAGAAAAAGAGCTTAAGAAAACCGACCGCAATCGCTGGGGTATGACACCACAACGTGTAAATGCTTATTACAATAGCTCATTTAATGAAATTGTATTTCCTGCCGCTATTTTACAACCGCCGTTTTTCGATCCAAATGCAGATCCTGCGGTCAACTACGGTGGTATTGGTGCCGTGATTGGCCACGAAATGGGCCATGGCTTTGATGACCAAGGATCAAAATCAGATGCTAACGGCATACAACGTAACTGGTGGACTGACGAAGACCGTGCTGCTTTTGATGCTAAAGCCGACAAACTGGCGGCTCAGTACAGCAAATATGAGCCAATTCCAGGTAACTTTGTAAATGGCCGCAACAGCTTAGGTGAAAATATTGGTGATGTAGGTGGTTTAGCCATGGCTTATCATGCTTACAAACTAAGCCTAAATGGTAAAGAAGCCCCTGTGATTGATGGTGTAACCGGCGATCAACGTTTCTTCTTAGCGTGGGCACAAGTATGGAAAGAAAAACGTACTGAGCAAAGCATGTTAAATCAATTACGTGGCGGTACGCATGCGCCAGGTCGCTTTAGAGCACAAGCTCCTCGTAACCACGACGCTTGGTACAAAGCATTTGATGTAAAACCAGGTGATGAGTTGTACTTACCAGAAGACGAACGTGTTCGTATTTGGTAATCCCCTGACAAACGTTCATCATTTGTAACGAATAAACAACCCGCTTCGGCGGGTTGTTTTATTTTCCATTCATAATAACTGTTCCCCCCGTTACTTAGTAATCAATCTCAATACTTACTAGCCCTGCCCGGCATTTACCTTTAGAATATGGGCTTGCAAATTTTTTCAATTATTTATACATATTAAGGCGAAACGCAGATGGGAAGAGCTTACCAAAACAAAAAAGATTCAATGGCTAAAACTGCGGGTGCTAAAACTAAAGTTTATTCAAAATACGGTAAAGAAATTTATATTTGTGCTAAAAACGGCGGTATTGATCCAGACGGTAACCTAGCACTGCGTCGTTTAATTGAACGTGCTAAAAAAGACCAAGTACCGGCTCACGTAATTGAACGCGCCATTGATAAAGCTAAAGGCGGCGGCGGTGAAGACTATGCAGCTACGCGCTACGAAGGTTACGGCCCAGGTAATTGCATGATTATTGTTGACTGTTTAACCGACAACAACAAACGTACCTTTGCTGATGTACGTGTGTGTTTTACTAAAGCAAACGCTAAAATTGGCGCACAAAACTCGGTATCACACTTATTTGATCACCTTGCTATTTTTGTATTTGACGGTGACGATGATGAAACCGTACTTGAAGCGCTAATGATGGCTGACGTTGATGTAACCGATGTAGAAGTAGAAAACGGTAAAGTGACCGTGTTTGCTCCACACACTGAATACAACAATACGCGTACCGCACTTGAAGAAATGGGTGTGACAGAATTTGACGAAGACTTAATTGCCTTTGTACCCCAAGTAGAAGCCCCTATTGAAGGCGAAGATGTAGAAGTGATGGAACGCTTTTTAGCCATGCTTGAAGATTGTGACGACGTACAAAACGTGTACCACAACGCACAATTTTAAACATTAAAGCTTAATCGTGTTTAAAGGCCAACTTAGTTGGCCTTTTTGTTGATTTTAAAATGGATTATTAATTTTGAATACCCTTTCACAACTTCGCAGCGGCCAATTACTTGGTGCTAAACACCTACAATTAGTTGAAGCGCTAAGCGACTTTCCAGAGGAAATTTTTACCCTCGCGGATACCCTCGAAGTCTTGGATTTATCTAATAACAATTTATCTGATTTACCTGATGAATTTGCCTGCTTAACAAAATTAAAACGACTGTTTTTATCGTTTAATCAGTTTAAACATATACCTAAAATACTTGCTAAGTGCCCTGCTTTGATCATGGTTGCATTTAAAGGTAATCACATCACTGAATTTGCAGATAACAGCCTGCCTAAAGCGATTGAATGGCTTATTCTTACAGATAATAAAATAGCTAAGCTGCCTGCAACATTTGGCCAATACACTGCGCTTAAAAAGCTGGCATTGGCAGGTAATCAGCTCAGTGAGCTACCAATAAGCATGGCAAACTGCCATAACCTGGAACTAATTAGGCTCTCTGCAAATCAGTTAACTCAAATTGATAATTGGCTATTTGAACTACCAAAGCTGACTTGGCTTGCATTTGCAGGTAATTGCTTTAATAAATCAAAGTGCCTTACCCAATCAAATTTAACTAATAAACCACTGAGTGACTACTCGCTCAGTAAAGTAATAGGCCAAGGCGCATCAGGGATTATCCATCTTGCTTATTCAACGAATAAAGAGCCGGTTGCTGTTAAGTTATTTAGAGGGACTATTACAAGCGATGGTTATCCGCTGGATGAAGTTAATTGCTGCTTGCAAGCGCTTGAGCATCCAAACTTAATTAAAGTACTGGCTTACATTGAACAACAGCAACAGCTTGGTTTAGTGATGGAGTTAATTGATTCAAGCTTTACAAATCTTGGTTTACCGCCGAGCCTTGATACCTGTACTCGAGATACATTTGAAAGCAATTGCCACTACTCTACCCAAGTAATTTATGCCATAGCGCAGCAAATGGTTAGCACTGTGGCCCACTTGCACCAGCACAATATAAGCCATGGTGATATATATGCGCACAATACCATGGTTGATCCGCACGCGCGTGTGCTGTTTGGGGACTTTGGCGCGGCCACTGATCTTACTATGCTCAGTGACTATCAACGTCAACAAATGCAGTTAATAGAAGTGCGTGCTTTGGGGTGTTTAATCGAGGATTTACTCACAACCTGCCAAGAGCAAAGCGCTGAAGTCATGCACTTAAAACATATTGCGCAGCAATGCATGAGCGAAAATATCGCACAGCGGCCAACACTTAGCGCATTAGCTGACTTTTTATAGTGGTTATGCGGCCATTAATATTATGGCCGCAAGCTAAAATTGAACACTATTTTTGTTTTTTAAACGGGTAAATTTGTTGCTTTAGCATACCTACAGGCATGTAATCACCCACAACCCCATATTCTTTAGGCCACTCTGCTTGCCCTTTTACTGCAGTACCAAACAAGTAATCTAAAAACGAAAAATGGGCTGCATAATTTCGATCAATGGCGGCTTTATCGGATGCGTGATGCCAATGATGAAACTGCGGTGTAACCATAAAATACTTTAACCACCCAAATTTTACATTTACGTTAGCGTGATTAAATACCGCTTGAAAGCCTACAATAATCACGTACAAACTAATAATTTGCTGTGAAAAACCCAGCACAAATATAGGCGTTAACACTAAACTACGGGTAACCAGTATTTCTAAAATATGCTGACGAGAGCCTGCGAGCCAATCCATTTCTTTGGCACTGTGGTGCACACCATGAAATCGCCATAAAAAGGGGACTTCGTGATACGCACGATGTGTCCAATACTGCATTAAATCAGCCACCAAAATAATTAAAAATAGCTGCAGTATAAACGGCATTTGCGCTATGTAACCTTGTAATGTGCTTGACACCGCCCAACCAAAACCATAATGCACAAAATGATTAGTAACCAGTAATACAAAGCCCACTATTAGATGATTGACAAAGAAATGGTTTAAATCCCCGCGCCATTCACTACGCAGTATTTTTTGCTCTTTTCGATGCGGAAGCAGTTTTTCAATTAAAATAAAAATTAAGGTTGAGCCTAATAAGTCTAATATAAACCAGTCTAAGCCAATATATGGGGTGTTATCGGCAAAGTCATTCACTTCAATATTCGGGCCGCCAAAGCTAATTGCCAGCAAAATAAAAACCACGCAGTCGCCCCCAAGCGCTTATTGGTATTTCGTACAAAATTAAGTAAACCCAGGCTTCCTGAAATAATAAGAGCTACAAACATAAGTTGACGTAAAAACTCGACGCTATAACTTTTGCGCAATTCTGGAGTCGTTAAATATTCAGGGAAGTGGAATGCAAGCACTCCCAAGCAACTTAATATCGCCAAAAAGCAAGCAATATAACCGCTGATATTACCCTCACCAATTTGCAACTGACTGGTGCGAAATATTTTTTTAGTGGCGTGTTTTAGCATTATTTTCCTTAATATAATATGCAGTCCCTATTCTAGTGCGCATATTCTAGCAAATTTTGGACTAACTAAAACACAAAAAAGCCACGCAATGCGTGGCTTGGCTGGATAAAGCTAAATTAACTACACGGAAAATTTATAAATAGGCACCCAGCGCTTTAACTTGATCTAACATGCGGTTTGAGAAACCCCATTCGTTGTCGTACCACGCCATTACTTTAACTAATTTACCATCAGCACGTGTTTGCGTTGCATCAAAAATAGATGAGGCTGGATTATGATTAAAGTCGATAGAAACAAGCGGCAGCTCGTTGTACTCTAAAATACCTTTCATTGGCCCTTCTGAGGCTGCTTTAACCACTTGGTTAATTTCTTCAATGCTTGTGTCACGTTTAGCAATAAACGTTAAATCAACTAACGACACATTAATTGTAGGTACACGTACCGCCATGCCATCTAATTTACCTGCCAGCTCAGGCAATACTAAACCAACCGCTTTTGCAGCGCCCGTTTTAGTTGGGATCATAGATTGAGTTGCACTGCGCGCGCGGTATAAATCTGGGTGGTATACGTCAGATAAATTTTGATCGTTGGTGTAAGCATGAATAGTAGTCATGCTACCTTGTTCAATTCCTACTGTATCGTTAATTGCTTTAGCAACAGGCGCTAAACAATTGGTTGTACATGAAGCATTAGAAATAATGTTGCTATCGGCATTAATTACATCGCTGTTTACACCATGAACTACCGTTGCATCCATATCTGTACCAGGAGCCGATACCACTACTTTTTTCGCGCCCGCTTCAATATGCTTATTAGCTGCTTCGCGAGAAGTAAATAACCCCGTACATTCAAGTACGATATCAACGTTTAGTTCTTTCCACGGTAAATTAGCAGGGTCACGCTCTTGCGTTAGCGTGATCACATCATCGCCAATTAACATGGTGTTGTCTTTAAGCGTTACTTGCTGTGAAAAACGACCATGTACTGAGTCAAACTGAGTCAGATGAGCATTTACATTGGCTGGGGCTAAATCGTTAATAGCCACAATTTTAATTTCATTATTTTGCGCTGATTCATACAGTGCACGTAATACATTACGGCCAATTCGGCCGTAGCCATTAATTGCTACCTTAATCATTTTTGACTCCTATTAACTTCACATGCTTGGCGAGCAAGCGTTTCAATAGCTTGCCAGTCTTTATTTTCAATAAGTTGCTTATCTAACATCCACGTACCACCTACACAAATGACATTGTTAAGTGCTAAGTAATCGGGTGCGGTTGCTAAACTAATGCCACCGGTTGGACAAAAAGTAATATCAGGTAATGGGCCGCCAATAGATTTAAGCATAGCAGCACCGCCTGCGGCTTCTGCAGGAAAAAACTTTAAGAACTTAAAACCATTAGCAGCTAAGTTCATCACTTCGCTTGGGGTCGCTGCACCGGGTAAAAAAGGAATACTTGACTCTTTTGCCAGCGCTAATAACTCATCGCTAACACCTGGGCTCACCATAAAGTCAGCACCCGCTTCTACTGATGCGTTAAAGCTTGCTTTATCAACCACAGTACCTGTACCAACATAAGCTTCGGGCACTTCTGCTTTCATTAGTTTTACAGCCTCAGCTGCAATGGGTGTACGCAGTGTAATTTCAAGTGCTTTTAGGCCACCGTTATATAACGCTCTTGCAAGTGGTGCTGCATCTTCTAATTTTTCGATTACCACCACTGGCACTACCGGTGCCGATGCTAAGATTTTTTCAATACTCATTACTTGTTCCTCATTACCCAATGTGGCTAATTATTATTCAAGTCCAAAAGCACTTGCACCTAAATCGGCACTGCTTACTATGTTTCTAAATCCAGTAAATAATTCACGACCTGTACCAAACGTTTGGCTTGCTTGGCTAATTTGCGGCTCTCGCTGTGCAAGTTCTTCATCGCTAACATGCAGTTTTAAAATACCATTTGGCGCATCTAAAGTAACAATATCGCCTTCATGAATTTTAGCAATAATGCCGCCTTCAACCGCTTCAGGTGCTAAATGGATTGCCGCTGGTACTTTGCCTGATGCGCCCGACATACGACCGTCGGTAACAATAGCCACTTTATAGCCCTGATCTTGTAATGTTGCCATTACCGGTGTGAGCTTATGAAGCTCAGGCATGCCTTTGGCTTTTGGCCCTTGCTCTTTAAGTACAGCAATAAAATCTTGGTTAAGTTCGCCACGGCTGTAGGCATCTTGTAACTCACCTTGTGAGCTAAATACTTTAGCCGGTGCCGACACCACTTGATGAGACTCTGCAACCGCAGAAACTTTAATAACCGCTTTACCTAAGTTACCCGTTAGTAGCTGTAAACCACCTTGCTTACTAAATGGGTTACTTACTGGGCGAAGTACTTCTTCATCATGTGAGTTTTCTGGACACGCAACCCATTTAACTTTACTTGGGCCATTCGCATCACTCATAATTAAGTTATCATCTTTATCAAGCAGTGGCTCACACATGTAAGGTGCAAGGCCTTCGCCTAAAATAGTGGTTACGTCTGTATGAAGGTAACCAGCACCTGCTAATTCACGCATTAAGAAGCCCATTCCGCCGGCTGCTTGAAAGTGATTAACATCTGCTGAGCCATTTGGGTAAATACGCGTCAGTAATGGAACAACCGCTGATAAATCAGACATGTCTTTCCATGTAACTTGAATACCGGCCGCTTTAGCAATCGCCACAATATGGATTGCATGATTGGTTGAGCCACCTGTTGATAACAAGCCAACTAAGCCGTTAATAATGGTTTTTTCGCTGATCACATCCGCTAAACACGGGCCATCTTTGTTTTCAGTAAGCTGCTTAAGCATGGTTTCAACCGCATTACCGGTTAAGCCATCACGCAGTTCTGTGTATGGGTTTATAAACGAGCTACCTGGTAAGTGTAAGCCCATTATTTCCATTAGCATTTGGTTTGAATTTGCAGTGCCATAAAACGTACAGGTACCCGCACTGTGATAAGAAGCGCTTTCAGCTTCTAGTAGCTCTTCACGAGATACCAGTCCTTGTGCAAACTTTTGACGAACACGTGCTTTGTCTTTGTTTGGAATACCTGATTGCATAGGCCCTGCTGGTAAAAAATACACAGGTAAGTGACCAAATGATAAAGCACCAATTAATAGGCCTGGGACAATTTTGTCACATACACCTAAACAAAACACACCATCAAACACGTCATGCGATAACGAAACCGCAGTAGACATAGCAATAACGTCACGAGAAAAAAGCGATAGCTCCATGCCATCACGCCCTTGCGTAACGCCATCACACATTGCAGGTACACCGCCAGCAACTTGCGCGGTCGCGTCAAATTTAGTGGCAATGCTTTTAATTAAATCTGGGTATTCTTTGTAAGGCACATGCGCAGATAACATGTCATTATAAGAATTAATAATTGCAAGGTTTGGCACCTCATCTGCTTTTAAACGCGCTTTGTCATCGCTGCTGCACGCAGCCATAACATGGGCAATATTGCCACAGCCTAAACCAGCACGAACTCTTGTTTGTTTTTTTGCGTGCGAAATACGATCTAAATAGGCTTGACGGGTTTGTTTACTGCGCTCAATAACGCGTTCTGTGACTTCTTGAATTCGAGGGTGCAACATAATTTTACTCATCTCTATTCGTTAGAGGATAAAGGCTCAGTAACAATTATAGACTCCACGAAAATAACTGTACTGAGCATCTTTGACTTACCCGTTCAAAGGTACGCTACCAGGGAGCCTCTCACAACAACCCTGACACCGGTGTCAGGGTATTAACGCATGACATTGACACCGGTGTCAACCCTGAGTCATAAAAATAGCCAATTTTTTTAACATGTACAATAAATAAACGTGAATTTTTAGTGAAATACCGTAAGCGTATAGCTAACGACACCTAGCTTTGCTTAATGTTCCAAGGTAGAAGTGGCTCAAGGTTATCTGGCTGCTCAGCAAGGCGCTGTAAGCAAGTAGAGATATAGTCATGCACCACAAGGTCATTTGCCTTTGCGGTTTCAACAAGACTATAAAGTATAGCGCTGGCATGAGCACCATTGCAGGTATTTGAGAACAACCAGTTTTTTCGCCCTATTACGAACGGTTTTATAGCTCGCTCTGCACGGTTATTATCAATACTGAGCCTGCCATCATCAAGGTAACGCCTGAATTTCTCAAACTGATTTATCGCATAGGTAATTGCTTCACCTAACGCCATTTTTGGTGGGATTTTATCTTTATGCTTGAGTAACCATTGATACAATTCATCAACGATTGGTTTGGCTTTTTGCTGCCTAATCTTGAATTTTTCATCGTGCGATTTATCTTTGATGGCTTGCTCAATACCGTAGAGCTTGCGAATAAGGTTTAGTGCTACATCTGCTTTGACGGTTTTTTTATTATTGCCTTTAGCCTCGATGAATTTACGGCGCATATGGGCTAAGCACGCAACCAGTGTTGCATTCGTTTGCTCGTAAGCCTTGTAGCCGTCGACGTGCATGTAGCCTTCGTAACCATCAAGGAAATCAACCGCACATTGGCCTGCGCGACTGTTATGGTAATCAAACAAGACAATATTGGTGCCTTTACTCGGTTTATCATCGCCGCAACAATACAGCCACATATAGCTGGTTGCTTTATCTGCATTAATGACGTTTAACGGGGTTTCATCGCCGTGAATAACCGGTTGAGATAGCAACACGTCTTTTAAGCGTTGATACAGAGGGGACAACAGATCTGCGCAGCGCAACATCCAGCTCGACATGGTTTGTCTGCTCAACTCAATACCAATATCGCCTAACATGGTTTCTTGGCGATAAAGTGGTAAGCCAAACTGGTATTTACACATGATTATTTGGCTCAGCAAGCTGGGCGTTGCGATGCTTTTTGGAATGGCTGTTGCGGGCATAAGGGCGGTTTTTACCACACTTTCAATGCCTTCACGCTCACAGTGACGGCACGTATATTTAGGGCGAATGGTTTTGATTACTTTGATATGCGCTGGCACAAACTCGAGTGCTTCACTGCTGCTTTCACCCATTTTGTGAAGGGGGCTTTGACAGCAATCACACATTTTGTCATCCTCTTCGAGGTCAACAACCACCTCAATTCGCGGCAACTGCGCTGGCAGTGGCCGGCGTTTCGGTTTGGCTTTTTCTTTCTTTACTGAGGCCGATGTGGCCAATAGCGCTTTATCATGTTTATCGAGAATATCTTCTGCTTCATTGAATACTTCGCCTGCACCCGGCATCTTTTCAGATTTCTTGGCGTACTCTTTGGCTAGTTTCGCGTTATAAGCTTGTAGCAATTCGTGAATTTGCGCGTCTTTTTCAGCTAACTTTTCATCCATATGCTGTTGCAACTCAAGCAACATGCGCTTGAGTTGTTCTGGGTCGTCAGGAAGTGAGTGTGCATCAATTTTCATGTTCGCAATTTAACAGAATTTGACGGTGTTTTCTTGCTTGACGCAAAGATAAAACAGACGGTGTGGCAACGATCATTTACTGCCAATATGATCGATTAGATCATCGATTTATACCGCAACTCTTCATGACCAAGCACATCATATCCCGACAACAACCAATCCAGTTGCTCTGGACTGAGCTCAAATTCTTGCAGACTGGCTTTGGTTGGCCATTTGAACGTTTGCTTTTCTAATCGCTTGTACCACAAAGCAAACCCCGTTTTATCCCAGTAAACCAGCTTGAGTTTATCCTTCGCTTTGTTGCAAAATAAAAATAAAGCGCCAGTATAGGCATCACGTTCAAGCTCACCCTCAACGATTGCGACCAGACCATCAATGGATTTTCGAAAATCCACGGCATCGCGATAGAGGTAAATATGTGCAGGTTCAACGAACATTTTCATTAGGCAAGCTCGCGTAACAGTTGACTCAGATAAGTGGCAGGCATTGTGGATGGCAAGCTGACTTTCACGTTACCGATAGCAAGAATGATCGGCTGTTGCTGTTCAGTGGGATCAACGTGTTTAGTGACTTTTGCGCGAACAAAACTACCAGATGCAGCAGTAAGCTTACTTCGTGCCGCATAAAAGCTTGTTTTTGGTAAGCCATGTTGCTGGCAAAACTCAGTAATAGTTAAATCGCTGGCTTGTTGTTCTTCGATAATGTTGCGCCACTGCTCAAGGCTACGCATTTTTCTCATGGCTATCTCCTAATTGAAATTCAGAAATAGTTTAATCGGTTTGACGAGTTACTGGCAGGTGCACTTTGCTAGACGCTTACGAAATACCAGCAAGCAAATAATGAAAATTAAAAGTACAGACAAAAAAAGCCCGAGTAAGCGTCACTCATACTCGGGCTACTGTGAAAAAGCGGTTTTATTTTACGGCTGCGGTTGACTCTCGCGTGATTAATTTTGCTTCTAAAATCACTTTATATGGCGACTCTTGCGGCTCAATAATATGGGTGATCAATTGCGTAACGGCTTGTTTTGTCATTTCTTCTACAGGTTGCGCTATGGTGGTCAGCCCAGGCCAAATGTGGCGCGCTATTGGTGCATTATCAAACCCAGCGATAGAAATATCATCAGGTACACGTAAGTTACGCTGCGTGGCTAATTTGAGCACTGCCGCTGCCATGTAGTCGTTTGATGCAAATACAGCGGTAGGACGTGGTGATAAATCTAAAATACTACGCGCACTGTCTACTCCTGAATGGTAACTAAAGTTACCCTCTTCAACTAAGCGTTCGTTAAATTCAATGCCATGAGTTGTTAATGCGCGCCTGTAACCTTTAAAACGCTGCTCAGTGGCACTGTGATCTGGGTGACCTTTAATAAACGCTATGGAGGTATGTCCTAGATTTATTAAATGCTCGGTAATTTCAAACGCCCCCTGCTCGTCATTGCTGGTCACAGAAATAGAATCGTCATCTAAAATTGCAGAAGCGACTCGAGCATAAGGGATTTTTTTCGACTTTAAAAAATCTACCAACTCGCCAAAATCACAAAATGGCGGGGTTAATACTAAACCGTCAAGGCGTGATGACTGCAATAACTGCTCAATATTGTTAATGAGTGCATCGCCCCTGAGCTCACAAGGATGAATAAGCAAGTTATAGTTGTTCTCTTGGCAGGCAGCCAGTGCGCCTGTTTGCACACGGGTGATATAACTTTTACTAGGATTATCGTAAATGCAACCAATGATAAAGCTGCGATTTTGTGCAAGGCCGCGTGCAATTGGGTTTGGGGTGTAATCTAGCTCTTTAAATACGGCTAACACTTTTTCGCGTGTAGCTGCACTGACATTAGGCTCATTATTGAGTACTCGCGATACGGTTTTTTTAGAAACACCTGCATGACTGGCAACGCTGTTTATAGTGACTTTTTTCATCTATTTATTTCCAAACCTATGCAAAGCGATTAATCCTGTTGGCTTGTATGCAAACACGCGGCAGCTCCAATTAATGGGATGTTGTCTTGTGTTACTAACGTCACCGGAATTTGACCTGTGTACTGCGACATAATACCTTTTTGCGAAAAGCGCTCAATAAAACGACTTTCAAGTAAACGAGCTTGCATGCGTGGTAAAATTCCACCGCCAATATAAAGGCCGCCTAAGGCGCCGTAGGCCAACGCTAAATCGCCCGCAACACTGCCAATCCAGTCACAAAATTGATTAAGCGTTGCATCACACACTTCACATTCACCGCTATTGGCTAAGCTGCTAATTTGTGCGGCATCTAGATTTTTTGCTGCCACCCCTTTAACCGCAGCTATGGCTTTATATAAATGAGCAATACCTGGGCCCGAAAATACCGTTTCTACTGATACATGAGGGTGATCTTTTTTAAGTTCTTGAATTAGTTGAGCGTCAAGTTGATTAACGGCTGCTAACGAAATATGCCCGCCTTCTGAGCTCATCACCGCGCACGAATGCGCGGTTCTCACTAAGCACGCTGCACCAAAACCGGTGCCTGGGCCCATTACACCTATATTGGCAGACTCATCCGCTTGACCAGGTTTAACAGTGACATTTTGTGAAGGGTCTAAATACGGTGCTGCGTAGGCAAAAGCAGCAAAGTCATTTATAACGCTTAATTGAGCAAGGTCAAAGTGGTGTTTAAAATCATTAACGCTAAAGTGCCAACCTAAATTAGTTAAATGAACTTGCCCTGCATTTATAGGGCCTGCTACTGCAAGGCATGCGCGTTTAGGGGTTATATGAGACACTGTTGATAAGTAGTACTCGGTAGCACTTTCGAGCGATCCATAGTTAGCACTGGGAAAAGTATGATTATGCTCAATGGTAAATTGATTACTTGATTCGTCGAACCCAGTGACCAACGCAAAACGAGCATTTGTGCCGCCAATATCGGCAACCAGAATAGGATCAAAGTGTGTGCTAGAGTGTAAACCCATAGTGTTATCTCTTTTGTTTAAGTAATGAGTACTTATTATTTTAATGGGGTATCATTGATACTTATTTACTTTGAGCTATCACCTCAAAGCAGCTATCACTGTAAAAAAATGCTACCTTTAATAATAAAGGTAGCTAATACGTTTTGACAACAAAATGATAAAACGCCCTTATTGTGACACCGGTGTCATGAAAAAATCAATAAAAAAATGCCTTTATTGACAAATAAGCTTGAAAAAAATCACTAATAAACGAGAATAACCCCCTATTGTCCTCTTAAGTAAGTAATCGTGATGAAAGGTAAAGCCACCTCGTTTGATATAGCCCATTATGCTGGGGTGTCTCAATCTACAGTTTCGCGTGCTCTACGAAATAGTCCACTGGTAAATGACGAAACTCGAAGACGTGTTCACGATATTGCTAAAAAACTTAATTACAAAGTAGACAAAAACGCCAGTAACCTTCGCACTCAACAAAGCAGTACCCTAGCATTGCTGTTGTTTGAAGACCCGACCTCAGATGAATCACAAATCAACCCGTTTTTTTTAGCCATGCTGGGCAGTATTACCCGTGCTTGCGCAAAAGAAGGTTATGATCTACTTGTTTCATTTCAATCAGCTAGCGCTGATTGGCAAGCAGACTACGAAGACAGCCATCGAGCAGATGGAATAATCTTATTAGGCTATGGCGACTACATTGATTTTCAACCAAAATTTAATACCTTGCTTGAACAAAACACTAAATTTGTTTGCTGGGGAGCAAGCGTTGATAACCGCCCTGATTTAACTATAAGTTGCGATAATTATGGCGGTGGTAAACTTGCCGCTGAGCATTTACTGGCGCATAACCGAACTGATTGTGCATTTATTGGCGATGCCTCTGATCACAGCCCTGAGTTTTTTGCCCGTTTTAATGGCTTTAAAGACGAACTACAGCAAAACGGTGTCCCCTTAAATGATCGTAAAATTGCCAATGCAATTTCTACCGAAGAATCTGGCTACCATGCTACTCGCTCTTTAATTGCTAATAACATTACTTTTAATGCACTTTTTGCTGCCAGCGATCTGATTGCTATAGGCGCAATACGCGCGCTAAAAGAAGCCAATATTAACGTGCCAAAAGATGTAGCCGTAATCGGCTTTGATAATATTTCTATTGCAAGTTACATTAATCCGCCGCTCACAACCATAGAGCAAAACACCACTATAGCGGGGCAAATGTTAGTTGAAAACTTACTCAAATTAATTCGTGGTGAGCAAGTACAAAGCACCCTGCTGCCACCGCGTTTAATTGCGCGCGGCTCAAGTTAACTCATTGCGTGAGGCCCCCCTTTAAAAAGTAGCCAAATGCCCCTCCTCTTACCCTTATATTTATTTAGGCTTTATTGGCTTAATTGCGGTCATTTGTCCTTGCTGTTTTTACCAGCAAACCAAAAGTATTCTTTAGATTAACAGCCTATTCACACCTTGCTATAACATTAGTTTTTTTAATCTGAAAGTGGCTGTTTTTAATGTGATTTTTCACTCGTCAATGCACTATTTTATCTCTACAATCGCACTTTAATTTTTGCTCTTAAAAGTTTAAGTGACTATTTCATGCTACTCACTATTGTTTACATCATCGGAATTACAGCAGAAGCCATGACCGGTGCACTCAGCGCTGGGCGCAGAAACATGGATTGGTTTGGGGTTATGCTAGTAGCCAGTGCCACAGCGATTGGGGGTGGCAGCGTACGCGATATTTTACTTGGCAATTACCCGTTAACGTGGGTTAAACACCCAGAATATTTACTGATCACTTGCGTGGCGGGTATTGTTACAACTTGGCTAGCAAAATGGGTGGTTAAATTTAAAGGCATATTTATGCGTTTAGATGCCTTAGGGCTTGCCGCATTTAGTATTATTGGCTGCCAAGTAGGGCTTAATATGGGTTTGCACTATGGTATTTGTGTGGTCGCTGCTATTGTGACCGGCGTATTTGGTGGATTATTGCGTGATTTAATTTGTCGCCAAGCGCCATTAGTACTTCATCATGAACTTTACGCAAGCGTAGCGCTTATTGTTGCTTGTTTATACTTAGCACTGCACCACTACAACATTGATGACAATATCAGCGTGGTTGCAAGTTTAGTGGCAGGTTATTTAATTCGAATGGCATCGGTACGTTTTAAATGGCGCTTACCGACATTTAATTTATTAGAACCCGCTAACTTAAATAATGAGCAATAAACGCTGAGGTTAACTTTCCTCTGCCCTTGTGCTTTTAAAGAGCTCTATTACTTTGCGGGCTAATAAACTGGCCACAAAAAATAACCCCAAAGCAAAACACAGTATACTCAAAGGCAAAAATAAGCTTTCATGCAATACACCGTTATTATCAACGTATTGATACAGACTGTGCTCTATCAGCATAAACCCGTGCCAAGCAATAAAAAGCAAACACTCAATGTGGCTGTTTTGTTTGTAAAAGAGCGCATAATCTATCCATAAATATTTTATTAAATTGTCGGGATAGCAGTTTGAATGAGCGAATATTAATCTACAGTGACTGAGCAACATTAATTTTTTAAAATAAAAGTCACAGCCATTAAACTAAGCTTTTAGACATATAATAAAATCTGTCGTCTTCTTTATCTATGCTGAAACCTGAACGTGTGTAAAGCTTGTGCGCAGGGCTTATTTTAAAAACGCGAAGCCTAAGTTGCATAGCACCTCTGTGCACAGCTAAACGAGAACACTCACTAATTGCTGCTGCACCAATACCCATATTTTGAAACGCAGCATCTACTTGTAAGTCACGTATATAGCAACCCTCATCATCAAAAGCCAAGCGCATTGCACCCACTACATCGCCATTTAACAAAACATCCCAATTTTCAAGGTCTGAAATTTGCTCACATATTTTAAGTTGCTGCCAATCAACACCATAATGCTCATAATATCCACGCATATTGGTATAGGTTAACTGTGCAGAAGCCATTAAATCGGCTGTGGGCTGATAACACATATTCATTATTGCCATTCCTTTGTTTAGCGACCTTTACAAAACTTGTTGTGCTTGCTGGTTTTTAAAATATTTATTTACTAATAATGACTGCAACAAACTAGTACTAATTGATGCAGCCCAGTACAAACCAATTGCAGAAGGAAAGTTAACCAGAGTAACAACACAAATAATTGCGGGAATTAGGAACAATAAGGTGCTGGTTTGCTCTGCGCTACCAGGCATCATCATCATAGATAAATATGTAATAGCCCCCACTAGTAACGAAAGCGCAATATCAGGCTTTGCAATACTGGCAATCCAAGCAAACTTACTATTAAATACAATTTGTTGCAGAGCCTGAAAAGTTCCAAGGCCAAATACCCCTTGGCTTGCCATATTAATCACACTTTTTTTATCGATAAACTTAATATTGTGCTTTTTATACAGCGCCATAGTTAATTTTGCGATTTCACTGGGCTGGTCTTTATAGTTGCTTTTTATGCTATCTAGCTCAGGTTTTAGTGCGGCAATTGCTTTTTTATTTCTAACCATATTAGCCATAGCTACAAGGTTAATCGGCATTAAAACTAATCGCCCAATAACGGTAAACAAAATAATAGCAGCCGCTTGGCTTACGCCCACTTCTTGAGTAAAAAAGGTGATTGATTGCACAATAAAATCAGTAAATAAATTCCAAATTTCCATTTTAGTTTTCCTTTTAATATTATGTATTAAAAGTAACCATCACGACATATTATGTCAATGATTTATTTTAAACTAAAAATGGGTTGCTATGTTCTAGAGTCAACTTAAACGGAGGAAAGTACAAAATTCGACCCTAAAACTTTATTAGGCATTGTGCTTTTTAATCCACCAGTTTGTAAATACAAAAACTAAAAAAAAGCCTAAAAAGAAAAAATGCACTGCAACAAGAAAATAGTATGTCTGTGGACTTTGTTGGACAAAATAGTCAGTATTTCCTTTCCAAGAAATATAGCCCTCTGAAAAAGCATAATATAATTTGCTAGCTAAAATTATGCTGAGTAAAGACATGATGACTTTTACGAAAACGAGCCTAGAAAAAAAGTCACGGTCTTTGAGAACTTGTCGTTCTTGAGGCTTGTTGGCCGCAACCTCAATCTGTTGGCAAATTTTAAAATACCGAAGTGGGTAAGCTTGCTGATCAATTGAGCTGCGCGCCTCCAATAACTCTTGGAGGCTATAGTTTTGGTAATCTGGCTCCATTAAGTATCCTGCGTAAATGCCTATAGATAATGACTCCCACACGGTGTTAGCTTAATTCAAAGCCAGAGCCATAATTAGTTTGTCAATTAACTAAACGACAAACGTTAACATGAATAAACATTCACATAAAGAATTCAATGAAGCCCATCCTAACTGCCAGCTATAAACTTAATCATAATTAAATTCCTAAATACATTCTTACTTCTGTATATGTAAGAAATCCAATTATCTTATAAGTTTATTTTATTGAGCATACACTTAAGTAATAACAGCAGATATTACTATTAATGCCCCACTAAACATCAACCAAAAAAAAGCAAAAACAAACCACTTTTGAATATGTTTAGGTATACTCTGCCTTTTTTCAAACATTCCGTAACGCTTAGCATGAAAGGACCAAATAAAAACCGTAGCGTATTGTAGAATTCCGCTAGCGGATAAAAAGATGTTAAGGCTATAAAACTTAACACCATCATCAAGAGTTTCTTCGAGTAATGGTAACCACTTAGTTTTTAAGTAAATAACCAAACCAATCCAAATAAAAACACCTATACAACCACCGAAAAAAAAGTATGCTGAAATGACTTGAATGGAAGATGGATCAATTAATTGCATTATTTTATACCATTCGCTTCATATAAAACTTCCCCTTTTGACTCACCATACTTGTTATGTGAATTATTTTCCGTATCTGCGAATTACAGATACTTTACCATTTTCTAACTCTAAAACATCGAGTACCACTTTACTGTAACTAAACTCAGAGCCATCGGAGCGTAAGCCTTTAGCAGAGAAAGTATGTTTAAGTGCAATAGAATTATAACCGACAATATACTCAAGAATTTTAGCTTCATACTCTGTATGAACACCTAAATAACGTGACATACCTTCACGCATTAGTTTTTTACCATTAGCCTCTCTTGAGTCATCTGGCGCGTTAGGAAAATGTTGATTACCAACATCATCAGTTAAGAATGACAAGTAAATCTCTAAGTCTTCTTTAGATGCTCCTGGTTGTTGTGTATTAGTCATTGCTTGATGGTATTGCTTAACAAAATTCTCATAATCAAATTTATCATCACTCGCAAAAGCAATGGTTGAAATTAGAGAGATTGAAATAGCTAGAATTGAAATATATTTGTTCATTGGTACTCCTTACCGTGAGATTCACATAACGCCCTAATAATGGACAAAAAATTGTTGGCTAAAATGTTGAGGAACGAAAACAGCCAACTGTTTTTTGTCCTTATTAATTAGCTTGTTAGCTTACATTTGTATATTGGGGCATACCAACTAAGTCAATGTCTATATTCTTAGTCATTGCGCCATGTGTCCATCTTAACTCTAATTGTCGAACAGCATCAGCATACCTATTAGCACTTTCAAAGTCTGAATAGGTCGTTATTTTCATGTCTGGAAATAACCTAGGAAGTTGCTCATTTGGAGTATCATACGGCACCTCATGAGTTGCTGTCGTTTTATGGGGCTTAGCATGAGCTAACCAATTTCGGAATTTAATCATTTCTTGTATTGTCTGCCAAGGCTGAGCAGAAAAATCAGCGTCTATACCTAGCTCTTTAGAAACCAATATGATTTTTCCAATGATCGATGTAGATTCAAAGTTTTTCCATTGGTTTTTAAACAACTGAGAACCATATACATTTGCCATAGCCTCTACAGAGAAAACTGAAAATATCATCGATGGTATTATCCATCTAAATTTATGACCAGCTTGCTCTTCCTCTGCCATTCTTAATTGGTTTGCAGCTATGGACTGAAGAGGAATTATCTCTGGGCATTCAACTGTAACTTTTACTTTTTTGGTACGACTCAATCTGAACTCTCCATGTAAGCTAACGCCGCCATAAATTGCGGCTTTGGAGTTGATTGGCTTGTGGTAGCGTAGCGTTAAACCACAAACAAGCAACGGAAAAGCCGTCCATTTGATGGCTTTGTTAAAGTGCAACACACTAACCCTGACAACCACACGTTGCGAAGCGGCAGCGGAGCCTGCACCCGACGACTGAGACCCGTAAGAATACGGTACTTGCCACATTCCGCCAACTCCCTTAGCCCATGAAAATCAGTGCGCCACACCAGAAGCCACTGCTGACGTCACTTATTTAACCTCAGATCTGCATAAGAATTAAAGCCGAGTCACTTTAATACTCGGCTTTT
>NZ_JASDDE010000041.1:0-33335 GCF_030407565.1 Pseudoalteromonas sp. APC 3694 | reverse complement strand
GTTAAGTTAATTTAAAAATGGCTCTACAAAATGATAAATCAAGCGATCAAAGCTGATGAGAATCGGTGATCAAAGTCATGAGAATACGCAGCTAATTCAAAACTTGCTAAACCAGAACAAAAAACGAGTAGGAGTAAAGCTTATCTCAAGCTAATTGAAATTAACGAAATGATGGATACAAAAAACCTCACTAATATTTGGGTTGTAAATAACAAATTAAAATGAATAAACATAATTATTGCCGCAGAAATATGGAAGCTTAAGGTAATATTGTCGACTATGGGAAGTCCACTTGTGTATTTTGTAGAGCTTTATAGAGGGCTGTAGATGTAAAAACACCGCTGAAAGCTACGTATATACCAGCTTTCAGCGGTTTTAACGTGGCTAAGGGAATTTGCTCCGCCAAGCTTTTTAAAAACAATAACTTAAAATCATTTGTGTATAAATGGTGTATTTTTTAAATTTGTATACCCCATATTTATAATCATCGTGCGTAACTTTGATGAAAGAAACTGCCTAGCATTTGAGAATTAACTATCATGTTATCACCTATTATTTAAGTTAATTCCATTTTTTACAAAGCTGTAGTTTCAATCAAACAAAATATTGCCCCACTTACATTAACTCACTCCAAGCGCCTTATAAACAGCATCAACAGGGTCACTGTAAAAACTTACCTGAAACTTAGTAAACGTTTCTGCTGGGACTGATGGGATATCACTGGCTGATGCCATTGGCAGGAGTACCTTGGTTGCTCCACCTTCTAGTGCAATTTGCATACTAGAAGCAAGGTCTTGAACTGGGTTTACTACGCCGCCTAAAGTGATACTTCCTAACACAACCATTTGCTCTTGCATTGGCTTATTCAGTAAAACAGAGCAACTAGCTATTAATGAAGCTAGGCTTGCCGAGTGGCTGTTACCAGAGGTTTGTAAGTCAACAAAGTGTAAATGGAATTCATGCTCCGAAAATCGTGAATTAGCTGCAATACGATTTAAATTACCTTTGAAATATTCAAAGCCAACGCGAACCTGCTCTTTTGCAGAAGTGTCAGAGCCAAAGCCAGATGTAGAATGCCTTCCGTTGCCTGGTGTCATTTGAGTTTCAACTCGGTAAAGCCCTAGCTTGCCAGCTGCGCCTTCACTAACAAAATGCAGTACCCCAGGATTTGCTATTCCAGCGGGTATAAGATTAGAGCCACCTTGCTCAGGTACATTGACAAAAAACTCTTCAAACGTTTCGTTATCAATGTAACTAAAGTTAACATCAAAAAACTCCATGCCACCAATTTTCTTAAGCTGCTCTTTTACACGGCGTCGAACTTCTAAAGCATAAGTTAAACACGTTCTTACGTCTTCTTTACTGTATTCACCATGAGGTACTAATAACTTTAATAAACCAGACGTAGTTCGACGAACACCAATTACATCTCGCTGATTTAAGTTATTTCCTAACTTAAAAAACTTATCAATAGAGTCTGAGAACGTCGTCTTACGCATTTCGCGCATGTATTCAGCTAAGTAGTCAGTTATTAAACCAAAACGGTCTGTGAAGAACTCAGGGCGCATTTTAGGTATTTCCCAACCTGGGATATAACCATGAAAGCGGTCGAAAAATGCAGAATCAATCATGTCATCTGGGAACGGCGCTAAAAGGTGGCTCGTTTTTACTAAAGTTTCAACGCTATGATCAATATTACCAACAAACACCATTGACGCTTTTGCTTCTATCGAATCACGGCCACGAGAGAATGAACCTGAAGCCATATAGTCTTTCATGATCTGAATACCGTCTTTATCTTTAAAACGGATTCCGGCCACTTCATCAAAGGCAACAACGTCCCACATTCCCACTAAACCAATTTGGCGAGAAGACATATTATAAAAAAGGTTAGCAACTGTAGTTTGTCCGCCCGATACCAAGAGCGAGTTAGGAGAACACTCTTTATAAACATGCGACTTACCAGTACCACGCGGCCCAAGTTCACAAACGTTATAATTATTTTCAACAAATGGGATCATGCGAGCAATTAAATGCCATTTAGTTCGGTGATCTAAATTAGCAGGTTCCATTCCAATTGAGCGCAGTAGCATATCGATCCACTGATCCATTGTGAACTTACGTCGAGCTTGATATACCTCTTCCATATTCATAGAAGGCATTTGAATTGGCTTTAAGCTAAACACACTAAAAGGTGATACCTTTTGGCCTTCTTCATAGTAATAGCTAACCGTAATAATGCACCAAATACCGCCAGTCAAAAGCTTTTCGTTTTCTTTAACAATCTTATTTGGCACAACCGCATCTTTTATACCGATATTAGATAGACTTGCTTCGTAAATATCTTTTTTCTGGTTTAGCTTAACCGTCACTTTATCAATAACTTTATGCGTGCCTTTCTCACGAATAAGCGACTTGGCTTTTTCGGCCTCATCTGGTCGAACATAGTTTTCCGTTAAGATTTTCTTAACGTTTTTCATGCCTTCTTCAATTAAGTCATCTTCAGCAGCAGAGCAATACATACCTAAAAGGTATTCCAATACATATACAGGAACGTTAGCACCTTCTTTTAATTGCTTTGTTAAATCTTTACGTACAACACGACCTTTAAACTCGTTTATCATTAACTCGTCTAAATCAATACTTCTTAGTTCCCCACGCTCAGTAAGCACAGGTGCAGTGTCGTCTATAGGTTCTATCGTCGCGTCATTTTCATGCATATGAACATGTACATTAATTTCACGTTCTTGGTTGGCATCTTGGTTCTCTTGATTATCATTTTCTAAATTGTCTTTGGTTTCCATTTTATGCCTTCCCTAAAAAAAGTCGTCTTCAAAAGCTAAATCAATAATCACAGAGTGTGTTGTTTTTACTTTGCTCTCTGTATCTTCCATTATTAACTTGTAGCTCACGGTGCGCTCAAAGCCGCTACCTTCTAATTTTATTTGTACATTGCGTTTTCTGTCGTCCATCTTATCTGAAGTCGATTCAAACAATATTTTTTCACGTGAACTTACTTTTTTACCATCAGGGTCTTCAATCCATATTTCTAATTCACGGGCCTTAAATTTCTCGCCTACCGGATCGGTTTGAAGGAACTTAATCCTATCGATATTAGATACTATCTTCACAGGATTATTGAGCGGAACAGCGTTTACTTTCTGCTTTGCGTGTTTCGTTTGAGCCTTTGTATCTAACTCTCTAATTTGAAGAACAGGAACACAAATTTCCTGTGGCATAATGCCACCATGAATAAACTTGGCCCCACCAACAAAGTTAAAGCGGTTACTTCCCCTAGGGATCATAAACTCAGCATCATCACCACCTTCAACATTTACGCCAGCAGTGTTAGCCAATTTGCCAGTCCAGTAATAGCTATCTGTAGGCAAATTAGAGCCTATTACATAACGCTTTTTCGCTTCGGTTGTGCCGGCTGGTTTTGATTTAAGCGCAGTTTTATCTGAATCGGTCACATCCGTCATTTTAAATAAGAAACCATGATCAGCGGTTATAAGCACTCTACTACCGTTTAAGCGATTAATGATACGACCAATCAATTGCTTAATTTCATCAACTGCATCACGTGCGGCTTCAAACGTTTGGTTCTCTGTCGCTTGCTTATCACCTATTGCATCAATCTCATCGTGATAAATATATACCACCTGAGTATCACGCACTTTGTCTCGGCCTTCTTGATTTGTCCAGTTAAGGACCTCATCCGCTTTAAAAGCAACACCGCCATGCTTTTCAAGAATCTTATGGCGGTTGTCATGCCCATGCACAGACATGCCATCAGCTTTATATTCTGGCTTAGTGTCAAGGTGAGCCGTCAACTTCTGATGAGGCAGCAAGCTCCCCATGCCCAGTTGAGTATAAGAAGGCACAACGCCTAGCTGAGACTTAATCTCAGATTTAAAGCGTTTTTCATCGTTAATCTGTTGGTGAATATCATGCGCTACCTCGTATCGAAGTGCATCGGAAATAATCACAAATACTCGTTTAGCTTGAGTTTTGCTTAATACACCTTTTACCTCTTCTCGGAAGAAGTCTTGTTGATTGTTTATTCCAGCTAGGCTCCAATTATCCAGTAAGTTTTCATCATCAACTAGCTTACCCCAAACAATCGCTAAATCATGCAAGTACCAATCAACATATAAGTGCTCAATATCTTCAACAAGACCTGTTGCTTTTAAAATATCAGAGCCGTTTTTACTAATTTCAATCGAGTTTTCACTAAAAATACGATACGCATGGTCAAACTTATAAAGCTCTGTTTCATAGGCTTTATAAAGGCCTCTGGCACTTTCAAAAGTGAAACCATCAATATGCTTTTCTTTTAAGTCATAAAACTCTTTAGCGGCTCTTAATGCCGTATAAATAGCAGCATAATTAGCACTATCTTTATGTGAATCTGGTGAGCACCAATGGCTGCGTAACTTTTTCGAAACCCATTCATTAATTTCAACAGCGTCATATGCAGGTAAATTCGTTGCTAACGATTTAATTAGCTGCTGATCCGCTTCAACAAAGGTTTCAACATGTATCAGCTCCGACGGATGTTTAAACTCGGCAAGTTTATTCTTAATTTCTAGCTCTTGGGCAACTTCAAATGCCACAGCATTATATGAATCCGATAACGTTCTGCTCTCTCGCCAAGACGACACAAAGTTAACCACAGATGCACGTTTAGATGCCGCGTTCAATAGCAACTCTTTTACGCTCTTTGGTAGTGCCGTTGCTTCTTCGTCGCTAAAGCTCATAGGTAAAGTATGCGCCGAAAGGCTTGAGGCAAAACTAGTGGCTTGAACAGCAACGCCAGATGACTGCAACGCTTGGTAGCAATCAGTGACTAATAACTTAGTTAATAAGTCTTTAAATATAACGAGTTGAGTACTATTGGCTTTATCATCTATCCATAAACATTTGGCGACAAAACCAAACTCTTCAACAGCTAACAGCCAAAACACTTTACCAAGCTCAAATTTATTTAATTCAGATAGCAACTCACCTGCTTTTTCTGGCTGCTCTGCATACAACTTAATTAACTGATATAAAGCCGCAGTAAAAGAAACCGTTTCTACCTTAGCGATAACAGCAATCATCGAAAGCTCTAATGTTTGTTTATCTGCACCCTCTGGTAGCAACCGCTTTAGCTTGTTATAACGCTGCTGTTTTCCAAAAAACTTCTTATAGCGACTTATATCTTGGCGAAACTCCATTCTCATACCTAGCTCATTCAATATCATCGAGCTTGAATCAGCATAAAACCGCTCTGCGTATAAGCGAATATCATATAGCCAATCGCGTGATGGCTCGTTTTGCGGTTTATTGCTATACAGCAAGAACTTTGAGCTTGTTTCTTTTAGTTCAATACGTTGCTTTATTTCAAAATGTGAACACGCATCAAGCTCAATAAGCTCTACATCATTGCTATTAAGTTCGTCGTTTATTGATGGCAACTGTTCTTTAAATTCGACATCTTCATCTTGCCAAAATACCAATCGGCACTTATCAAATTTGGCTAAAATGCCTTGTTTTATTTGTTCTAGGTTCATAGTGATATTTAATAAAGCCTTAATGATTTAATGTAGGTTAATGCTAAATTGAACAACAACCGATCTTATATCTTTGATGACAACGACTACACAATTGGTAAAAACTACTCTCATCTTTTTGAAGTTGAGTTAGTTGTTTTTTTAAATAAGCATTCTCATCTTTTCTATTATATTCTTGTAATAGTTCTCCAGGAACAAGCTCCCAAGCATTAGCATCATTAGATATATTTGCTCTTACCGTTAAGCCTAGTTGTTCTCCTTTAAAGTTAACTAGGCGTAAAGGCTTTTTTATCGGTGGGATACTCGATATTTGTAAAGCAAATTCAAGGTCAAAAATTTGTAGTTCTTGAGGAACTCTCTCGTCTAATGATTGAGCATTAATTTTAATGATCAAATTTTCATCTATCTCATAGCTAACATCTATTCTTTCTTTCATTGGTGGAAAATCTTTGTTTACCGGAACGACCATATTTTCGTATGTCGTTCTTCTATCACTAGACGCGGTTTTACCAACCATTTGAGGTCTTTTAAATGTAAATACAGCCTTTCCATCTCTTGGGTCAGCACAATACATAGACTGATTAAAAGGATCTGGAGTATATCCCCTCGAAGGTAGCTTTGTCCCCTCGGGAATAACGGTAAGTAATGAGTTTCTAGCTTCTACCAATTCGAAAGGTTTGGCTAAAGTTAAACACAAATCATCGTGAGCAACCCAAGCTGCTCCCTCAGAAATAATACGATCGCCTATATCTGAAACTTCTAATGTAGCTACACCAAATAATTCACGCAGATGCTGTCGAATAATTGGCATATTAACCATACCGCCAGTAGCTAGGCATAGAGCTACCGATTGTATATCAACATGTGCTTGCTCTTGGGATAATAAAAACTCTATTTCGCCAATTCCAGCTTCAACAATAGACTTAGAAATAGCATCAAGTTCGCTCCTAGTTAATGAGTGCTCTATCTCTGCTTCCTCTCCTTCCGCATTGAAGTAGTCATCAATCCAAATATCAATTTTTGCACGTCTAGACAAATCAATTTTTGCCTTTTCACACTCTTCAAGTAATTTTGCTCTCATGCCAGGATTTCTAGGTTTATTTGTATCAACATCCCATCCATACTTCTGTGCGTGTTTTTCTTCTATATAATTTAAAATAGCTTCATCTAAATAATCACCACCGACTTTGTTATTACCTCGATTCATAATCTGAACAATAGAACCGTTACGAACTTGGCAGAGAGTCAAATCTAATGTTCCTCCACCCCAATCAAAAACTAAAATCATCCGGCCTTCATTTTTAGACAATTCATTTTGGCTATCAGGTAAACTTTTAAAGTAACCATACAACGCAGCTAAAGGCTCATGAATAAACATTTCGATATATATACCAGCATCCAATAGCGCTTCTCGAAGCGCTTGCCGCCCCCGACCATCCATTGCCACAGGGATAGTAACAACAGCATGCTTCAGATCCGCTACACCATCGTCATCCTGGTCTCTTGCATCTTCTATTAGAAAATTCATTAAATCAGTAACGACTTCTTTTGGATTTTTCATTACACCACCAACAGAGAAGTCACTACCACCTATAAATTTTTTAGGCCCTCTAACTGTATTTCCCTGGACGCCAATAGTCTTTTGTTGGAGCTTATTCTTTGCCTTAGTGCCACAAACAATATCAGCCCCTTCATAATGCACAACTGATGGGTGTGGACGGTCTCTTACCGTAAATGACTTTACTTTTCCTTTTAGCGTTACTACTGAAATTAAGCTATTTGTAGTACCAAAATCGATTCCTATTTTTTGAACCATTGTAAAGCTCCTTCTATATCTTCAATCACTAAATCTATTTTATTAACAGCGAAACTAACTTTGGGCTCATCCTTTCTAAGCCCTTTAAGTGAAGTCTTTAGCGTGGGTAAAACATCTTCTTCAAGTAGATTAATAGCCTTAGATTTCACTTTTCCTGTATCATCTTTTAAATGCACACGCTCAGCTTTAACTTGCAAAACGTTAGTTTCAGATTGTTTTTTTAGAAACTCAATTTCTTTATTTAACTCAATTATTTGAGTCTCTTTATTCGCAATACTTTCTTTCAATAATGAAATTTTTGATGTCAATTCTATATTTTTATCAGAGAGTTGATGCGCTTTCTGCTGCTCATTCCAGCATAATTTTTTCGCTGACAATTCTTTTTCCCGAAAATGAGAAATACTTTCCACTAGTGAATGTCTTTTAGGAGCAGATAACTGTTTTGCTAAAAAATATGAAACGCTCTGATATTCCTTTGTATTATTATCTTTCGTATCTTCAGATAAAATCTTATAAAGCCAGTCTAATATTAAATCCGGCTTAGATTTTCCAAACTCAAGACACCATAAGCAACTCAATACCTGTATGTTCTTCCTTAATGATTCTAATTGGACTAGCGTCATTCCTTTTGGTTTATCACTATTTCCATCTTCATCTGTTACAACATTACGAGATTCTTTCGTCTTATTAATCTGAACCCTGTTTTTAATGCCTTCAGCTCTATACTCAAATTTTTTCTTAAGCAGAGCATTCAAAATACCAACAGAGTCTTTATTATCTTTATATTCAGATAACATTCCTTCAAAAATGTTATCTACAGCGTTTAAAGGATTCAAAAACTCCAGACTGCTAACTATACTTACACAAATAATAATGAGCTTTCGCTTTATCTCAGAGTGATTACACATTTCAGCTGAGATAGCTAATTGAAGTAATACCTTAAACTCAACATCATTTTCTCTTACTAAATTAATAAGTTTTTTTAGTTCAACTTCTGTTAACTGATCATTTAACTTAATGTTTTTAATTGCTATTTCATGGTTTACTAATAACTTTAAAGGTTTAGCTTTATTAGTTTTTTTATCAATATCAAGGCTAAAAATATCAAATAATATTTCTTTCATTGAATTGAAAACTTTAATAGGCTTAGTTTTTTCTTCTGCCATGCTCGGTTTAGCCTGTTGTAGGCTTAATTTATCTTTCATTAGCAATTCTCATCAAATTTACTTAAATCAAACACTTCGTTATATTTTAGCTTCTTTCTGCACTTTTCAGCTTCAGTGATATCACCCTCTAAACTAGCCTTCCTAAACAAAATATAATCAAGCTTACTTCTATCTTGTACTGTTAAGGTTTGGCTTTTCAGCCTTGATAATTGTTGCTGAATAAACTCTAAACTTGAGCCTGTAAATTCATTGCAAACACAATCTAAGATCAAAGATGTTATTCTATCAGTTGGAATGCTCTTTGCTGAATCTGGAATTTTATTCAAACTATTATTACAATCATTCCCCGTAAAGAAAATCAAAGCTCTATCTAAATAGGGTAATGTGCTCTTTGAGGTATTATCACTAAAATAGTTTTTATTAAAATCAATTAATGCAACAACCGCATGGGCCAATGATGAAGCATATGTTGATAAAATATTTCGGGCTTGATTAAAGCGTATTTCATGGTCTTCGAAAGTAATAAACTTAGTCTTTCCATCTTTCGCCATTATACCTTGCAGGTATTTAACTAAACCGTCGACATACCAAGTAACAGAGTTAAGTTCGGATGTACTTTTAATAAACTGATCTATTAACTCTTCTGTAAAGTCATCTCTACTTAAAAACAACCAAAAATATTCATCTACTTTCTCTATCTCTTCGAGCTTTGGAATCGATACTTCAAGTTCAAATGTCTTCTGAACTTGCCGGTTAACAAGCTCTACTTTTAAGAATTTACTTGGCTTTTCAAAAATACACGAATGAAGATCTTCAATGTCAGTCTCAACATCATTGATAAAGATTTTTTGCACATTGCTCAGCTCAATCTCATCAATTGACACTTGCTCTCTAATGTAAAACCGACTAGAGGTAATCTCACTTCCTTTAATACTAAAAGTTGGGTTTTTAGTTGGATGTTCTTCCCACTCATGTCTAACTCTTAAATCATCACTATAGAAACTTGAGTCACAATACCTACAAGGAAAGACAACAGGCTCTAATTCAGTTTTAATTCGACTATCTGATATAATTACAGATCCGCCCGTATTTCCTTTGTATACAAAGGTTGTTGAATATAGCATTTAACTTTCTTCCTGAAGATTTGCTTGCTCTATTACAGAATCCATATGCAATAACTGAGTCTTAAACTCATCATCGCCAATAACTATTTGCCACCTTTCTTCCATAAACGCCAATAATTGAAGGCCTCGGCTCAAAATAGTCTCTGGCAACCACTCAGATTCTTGAGATATTTCATTTTCAGAAGCAGAACCATTATAGAAACCTACTCCATTGCCATTGTTCTTTTTCAAATCAAAACTATCATTTTGAAGGCTTGAATTTTTCGCTCTACTCAGTGGCACTAAGTTCCCTAAAGAGTGCGCTACAAATTGCGTCTGGCCTTTATCCAGACTACCAAATCGTGATACCCAATACTCATCTTTTGGGGTTTGCGGGAATACATGCTCAACAGTGACGTTATCTTTTTTACTCGCGGTTAGTTTTTCCCATGACAGTTTATTTGAGGACTGTTTTCCTCGTGAACGTAACCATTGTTCATGCTCATACAAGAAGTACCTTAAACCTTCCCATTTAAAAAAACCGCCTAACCCTAATTCATACTTCTCAGCTATATGTGAATAGAATCTTTGTGGGTCGTAATATTGTTCAATCCAGTCTTTTGTTTTATCAACAATAGAGTCAATATTAGTTGCACCAACTAGTAACTCTCTTGCCATAAAGAAAAACTCTGTATCTTTTGTGTTTGAACGACGCTGACTTAATGTGAAAATTGAAAAGTTATATCGCTCAGCAGAAGTAATAAGTGTATTAATTTGCTCTGTAGTTTGTTTAGATACGTATGCTGCAAGTAATAACGGTTTAAACGCTCTAAAACTCAGCCGATGTAGTCTATCAAGTAATTTTTTATTAGTTTCGTCAGTATATTCTGGTAAAGGGAAATAAGGGTTGTGCATGTAGAACCAAGGGCGAATAGACTGCTGAAGGCTTGTAACATACCTATCAACTTCTTCAACTGTGATCATGTCATCTGACTTTTTAGGATGCGTAACATTTCTTGCAGTGAACTTTTCATCCAATAAAAACTTAATGTAATCGTCACCTTTACGACGTGTATATTTAAAATACATCGTCCAATGATTACGTAAGAATAGGTGTTCACTTAGCGGAGCATTTGGGTTTTTTCCAAGATACTCATAAATGGTTTTCCACGCGTTATTAATCTTCGTTCTGAGTACCGCATGACCTTCATGTTCTTTGAATAAAGTTGATAAATATATTAGGCGGTTCTTCAGTAGCTCTAAACTTGTTAAAGGCTTACCACGGTTGTTCATGGTCTCAAAGGTTACAAATACATCAATTTCGTCATCAATTTCATATAAATTGAATTTGAATTTTTGTGTTAGTTTTTTATAAATTAACGCAATCTCATCTGTACTGAGTTCTTTAAGCTTATCTTTAAAAAATGCTTTAGCTTTCGATAAGTTTTGCGTGTATAGCGTTTCTTGATATTGGTTACTATGAGAATGAACACCAAAAACTTTAGTTTTTAAATACTCATCGCTCGGGTTATCTTTCTCGTAGCCAAAAATAAAGCTTTTTCTTTGTCCATCATCCGCTCTGTTTAAAATATATTGCTTTCTGATAGTACCCAAAGATTGATAGTTAAGCTGAGTGTCGTCTTTTACCGTCTCTAAAATAGCCTGCATTAATAACATTGATGTTGTTAGTCTTTGTTGGCCATCGACAACATAAAACGGTTTAAAGCCTACACCTTCAATAATCCACTCATCATTATCCCATCTTTGCCACAGCTCTTTAGGTACAGGCTCTAAAGTAATAACTCCTGTATAGTGAACACGCTCAACATTAAGGTGAAGAATATCCTCCCAAAAGTCACTGTATTGATGCTCTAACCAAGCATAGCCCCGCTGATAATCTGGTATACGCAGTATTCGTTTTTCAAA
The DNA here is from genome assembly GCF_030407565.1 of Pseudoalteromonas sp. APC 3694. Taxonomy (NCBI): domain Bacteria; kingdom Pseudomonadati; phylum Pseudomonadota; class Gammaproteobacteria; order Alteromonadales; family Pseudoalteromonadaceae; genus Pseudoalteromonas; species Pseudoalteromonas sp. APC 3694. Next base: position 21,769 of record NZ_JASDDE010000041.1, on the reverse strand, counting down.
AATATCGCTTAAACTTTGTAATTTCATATTATTTAACTGCCTTTCCGTGGATAGTTTTTACATCGCCGAAAGCAATAGCTATACGCTTTCCACACAATGATTTAATTGCTCGTCGCAAAACTTTACTAGCTTTGCATATAAATTATTGCAAATACTGATAAATGCTATTGTTTTTTGGGGGAATACCGGATTACCAAACAATAACTCATCTTGATATAAACTTCTTGAAACTTGTAACCATTTATCATTAAAAATGCTCCGAACAGGCAGGACATTGAATATTAATAGGCTCTAAAGCTTCAATTGAATGATAATTCCAATAATCGCCGTTTTTAATTAATCTAGTTCTACATTCGCCATTAGAGCAATAGCTATAAATGGTGAAATGCTTACAATCATTACAAGTCGCCCACCATACTTTATCATTGTTACCTTGCGAATAATTTAAATCGGTGCCACCACATTGAATACAAAACTCGGTTGAATCCGTAAGTGTAATAGGATGCTGTTTATTAAGTTTGTTATTCTCAACCCCATATTGTAAACACATACCTACAAGCCTTTGTAATTCATCCAGGTAACTGACCGTATCGATAGGAGAAAGCTTAATTGCACCATATTTATGATACTGTTGCTCACGCATAGCATTGTCCCAATCAAACATGGTTATCTCACCTAAAAAGCTATGCTGTGCCCAAGATTGCGGGTTAATTGCGACAGGTACAGCGTCATTTGAAGGGTGTAATACAAAAACGCCATTTTGACCCTTCTCTGAATAATCTTTATCAAAATAAAGATGCTTTATAACTTGGCTAATACCACCATGTTTGGGGTCATTAATGTCTTGATAAAACTTTGCATCAAATACAAAAGACCTACTATTAACTCGTCCATTATCGCCTTGTGCATTAACTTCAATTAAAAAGTCTGGTGTACGCTTATTACTTAATACTTTCTCGTACCATAAGGTAATACCTCGACCTGCTGCTTTATTTGTAAAAGATATAGAAATGTCTTTTTCATTATTTAATACTGACGCAATAAGTTTTTCTTTCCAGCCTTTTTCTGGCTGATATCTAAATTTAAATATCAACACTTTAAAAAACTGCAATAAGCACCATCTTTCATAAAGAGACGATATATTTATTAACTTCAGATTGTCAGACTTTTGAATTGCCTCAAATACATTATCTTCATTAAAACCAGAAAAATTAATTATGCTCTTATATGCTTTATTAGCATTACTGTAAGTTCGGTTTTGAATGAAGGTCATAGATGAAGGAAAATTGCCCGTCACGCCTATTCCTAATCGTTCAAATTTTACTTGTAGCGATTTTAAAGCTTGAATAAATGGCACAAAATATTGGGTTAAACGATCAGCTATATCTACTTTTGCTCTGAGTCTAGTATGCATTTCCTGTAGTGAGGCAAGTTCACGCTGCTGAGCTGTTTTTTCATTTTGTCGCAGTGGCCTCTTCCAACCGTTTTTCGCTAACGTTTCTGCCTCTGCTTCCATACTATTAATTTTATTGGTGAGCTTTTCAAATTTATCGCTTCCAAGTAAATCTATGCGGTTTAGCCCTCTTATGTTTATTTCGATAACAGACTTCCCTCTTCGGGTTCTCTTATCATATTGCCAATTACCCACAATCCGATATACACAGCCAATCTCAACAGGAACCATGACACTAAATAAAACCAGATTATAACCATCTAAGCCGTTTAACTTCCCATCATGCCAAGGCTTATTCGCAGAACTTTTAATCTTTGCAAAAAAACGATTTTTACTATCACCAAACTGACCTGTTAAATGAACAAACAATTCCTTGTTAGCGGCTAAATTGTTTTTTGAAAGACTTTTATTAAAATTACCTAACCTTGACTGCATCTGCTTGCGTTGTTCTTTTAATCGACTTATAGCATTTGTTACCGCATCAGCGTTAACCAAAACATACTGACTAAACCCATCAATACGAGATTGATAACTTTTTACTTTTCGAGAGTCAGTATCATATTGTTGCTGAGCAATATTCTTAATAACCCCTAACATAAATACGGTTTGCTTTAACATAAAGTGTGCATACCGATTCTCTGCATTATCAGTAGTTGGTGTTGCCACTCGGCCACTATAATTTTTAGCGTAGGGGTTTTTTATGTATTCAATAAAGGTTTTATTAGTTGGCCTAACTCTTCCCCTTGGCTGCGGAGATAATGTTTCAATTAAATCGACTTTAGGATTCGCCACAATCGCGGTGATAGACTCAACAAAGGTATCTAACGTTTTAAAAATATCTTCATTTAAAACTAAATTATCAAGTTTACCTCTGCTGGTAAGATAGCTTTCATCATCGAGTAATAACTCTGAAAAATCGAGCTTAAAATCAGATAAATATCGGTCAAGCTGTTCATAAGTAAAAGTAGAGGCTGCAACTCTTAGCTCTAATTCTTCAGCGCCTAAACTTAAAATAACCGAACCAACACCCGTCAGCATTCTCGACTGCCATTGGTTTCGGTCGTTATCCCATTTGTCTTTTTCAACCCACCAAGTTAACCCTGTTTTAAAATCAACAACAGGCTGTAGCGGTAGCTTATCGGTTCCATTAATAATAAAAGGGGTAAACTCAACACTATTAAGCGGCCTTACAGCAAACTGCCCAAACTCACTTTTGTCATCGTTTAAAGTTGAATAACTAATAATATCAGCACAATATTCACCTTCACCAACAGTCTCAACGTCTATAGGCTGAGCCGATAGTTTCACAGATCCAACATGAGTTTTGTCACGCCAACGAATATTAATAAAACGGGCTTCAAAGTTCATATTTACAACCAAAAATTAACGTTCCAACCGTTTGCCTCTGCTTTTTTCAACAATGCTCCCAGTAATTTAACTGAAGAAAAAGACTCATTAATTTTTATGTCATCACCAATATCTTGCTTAAGCTCCCCATGCATTTGTAATAGCAATTCATGTTTATGGTATTCGCCAACTTTTACTGTGCCATCAAAGTTAAGCTTTGGTAACACCTTAAAAAGAAAAAAGTTATTTAATGCTTCCTGCTCACTAGTGTTTACATCATTAAAATAATGCTGGTAATTCAAGCCTTGTCTAACCGGTCGCATACCAAAGTCTAAACCGAGTGGATGAAAAAATTCTTTAACGTATTTTGTCATTAATTCACAAAAGGGAGACGAAGCATCAAATGCAGGATACTCATGTCTTCTACCCATTTCTGCACTAGAAAACATGACTGGTAAATCAAAGCGAGAAACACCTAATTCATATAACCCCTTCTCTTTATTCAACTCAACCTCTGCTTTAATCCCCGCTAAATCCATTAACAAAGGGCTTTGAAACTGCATCACATGAACACGATCAAGTATTTTTGGCGACAAAAAATGCGTTGTATCATCAATATTAACAGAGCCAACAATACGAACATTTTCAGGTAGCGTTAATACAGAAGGCTTGTTGGTACGCTCAGCAATTAATCGACGAATATCACCGTGGTATTTAACTAACGACTCCTGATCACTCATGCCAAACGCCAAACGAAGCTTCTTGTTAATAGCTTCATCCTGTATCAACTCAACAAAACTCATTGATTCGCCGTTTTGACTGTTACTGCGAGCATCTTGCAATATAGTCAGTACTGTTTTTATTTCTGAAAGGGTATGCCCAACAGAATCATCACTGTATAGGCTTATTTTAGGCGCGCCGTTGCGCTCTTCCATTTTTGACAAAAAGTCAGCAAAATAATATTCCACCTTGGCTAAATTCATTTCGTCTAAACAGATTAAATAAGGTTTTGTAGGGTTATCTCTCGCTTCAATTAGCGCATCTAAAAATGGGGTTGAAATATATTTTTTTTCAATCGGATTATAATAACCCACTAAATCTTCTGAGCCCGTCCAATTAGGCTTAACAGGAATAACCTTAGCAACGCCTCCTATGGCTTTAGCAAATGCCTTAACCAAACTTGTTTTACCTGCGCCAGAGTCACCTGCTAACACAATTAAATCATTACATCGCAATAAGGTAATAAAGTTATCAACAATTTCCTTAGGGTACAAAAAACCATTTTCTGCCAAATTAGCTTGAATATATTGCGAAACCAACGAGTAATCACTGTTAAAATCAGATGAGAAATTCAAATGTTCACCTTCATCCTCTTCTTCAACTTTAGATGACTCATCTACCTTATCAATCAAGTCTAATTGCTCTAAAACTCTCGTTTTTTGTTCTATATAGCGTGTAAGTTCAGATAAAGACTGTTTCATTTCAATTTCTTTTCCCTTAACGCTTTCCAGCGCTTTTTGAGCTTTAATCAGTTGTTCCGTAGCCGAGTCTTTTTGTTGCTGAACTGACGCAATACCACTTTCAATAGCGTTTATTTGCTGTTCTTTAATCTTAACGTCCTCAATTAATGAGGCGTTTTTTTGATCTAACAAATCTTTATTTATATTAGAAACATGTTCGATGATCCCCTCAGTAATATAGCCCCACTGATGCTGCTCATCCTTTAATTCTGACAGCTCAATTAAAGGTTTAATGCTCGAAGGCTGAACCTTTAATATAAAAGGATTATTATGCTTTTCTCTTTCTTTAGCTTCTGATAACTCAACAGCACAGGTTATCCATCTCACGCCTTTTTCCGTGTAAAATTCCCTTGCAACTTTACTACTCAGAAATACCCCTCGCCTTGGAATATCATGCTGAGTGGGTAAATCGACTGGATAGGTTAATAACTGCGTTTGATTAACCGCTTTTACATTCGTCAATTTAATAAATGTGTCTTCAGCCGTATTAATCTCAATTAACTCGCCCCAAACGAGCAATTCATCGCTTTCAATTTGCCAATGTGCTTTTAACACTTGCAGCAAATCATCGTCAGAAAGCGCTTGAGCTTCAGCAATTGTTAACAATGGTTGTGTATTGTCTGTTTCCATCTTATTTCAATAGCCCCATCATATTACTTCACTGCCTTGCCGTGGATGGCTTTTACATCGGCTAATAGGTTACCAAATTTTCCGTAGTTGGCTTTTACGCCGTCGTCTAAATCGAGCGTAATGCGTTTTTCAGCGTAGTGCTTTAACTGCTCATCGAAAGCGCGCAGTTCGGCTTGTTTCTTCTCAAGTGACTTTAAGTCTTTTTCAATACCACGAGCTTCCGTGCCTGTGGCTTGTAGTTGTTGCTCAGACAGCAAAGTATGCTGAGCATCGTACTTACCCATTAACGGTGTGACGTACTCGGTACGCATACGTGATAACGTGCCTTCGTTATAACGATGCAGATACACTAAACATTCAAAGGCTTTTTCTTTACCTGAGCTGAATAACCAATAAATGGGCCTTTTGGAATACATTTGATAGTGAGACTTAAAAAATGGCTTAGATAAAAAATTCCTAACATTAGTGTCTGCTGTTTCTTTAGGTTTAAAATTGGGCAATGCTGTTGCGATAAACCTCCAATTACCGTCAAATTTTTCTTCTCCGAATAAAGTTTTTATAAACTCTTTCAGACGATATGTAGCATCGTCTTCGAATAGCCAGCTTTGTTCCGAGCAAGGCACTATTCCATCATCATCAACCTGAAAAGATCTATAAAGGTCTTTGTCTAAACCTTGTTGGAAACCATTGTTACCTGAGCCAGCATAGACAATACCAGGAGTATCTAATGAGAACCTTCCCATCATGCACCCAACACCATAGCTTATAATTGCAACAACAAGACGTTGAATAACCAACCCCTTATGTTCTGAAGAAGCTTTTTTAGAATAGATATATGAAGGGTTAGCGCATAGCGATACGTTTTCGATGTCAACAGTGTTACTAATTTCAGAGTCCAGCTGATAAAGAGAAATAATCTTGCTATTAATATCTTCTTCGATAGATTTTAGCTGTGAAACAGCCTCATTTGCATTCTCCAAATAATTAGAGAGTATTTCGGAAATATCCCCTTTTCCGTGCAAAATAAAAGTTTTGAAATTAGGTGATGTTTCTTGAGTATCCCAATCATCTTTAGATATTTTCAATGCCTCTAGAGCTAGCTTCCTGAGTTCTTGAGATTTCAGTATCTCTTTGTGTACTGGTAACTTCAGTACATGGCCGATTTTAAAATCCAGTGTAGGGGCGAGCATCGACATTAAAAAAGTTGCCACTTTACTATTGAGAAGCGCTAACAATTGATAGAGGTTTTCCGCTTCAGTAAATGCTGATGGTCCTTTAGCATCAAACATATGTCCTTTGGGTACGTATCTAACAGAAAAACCAGAGCTTGAAATTCCTGACCAGGTTATGCCCTGCTTAAAAGCGTATTCACCATTATAGTTATGGGAACGAACTCTACCTGTTTTCTGATCTATATTATTTTTGATCTCTTTTCCGTCATCCTCCCAGTTAACTAACTGTTCCAAATAACCTGACCACTTTCTATCGCCACCACCTTTGTTATACGGAACCCATTTTTTACTCCAATCTACTTCTGTGCATCTTTCATTAACTGAAACTTCAAACCAATATCTTAAAAAACGCTCATTGTCTGCTGTTGCTAATCCTTCTCGCGTATCTAGGTATACAGCAGCTGCCTCCATTGAGGTAAAAGTTTTTCTGATAGCATCTGTTGCCCAGTAAACAAAAGGATATCCCTCAATTTTTGACAACTCTCTATTAGACGTTTTAAAAGTTACTTCACATAAATTAAAATTCTTCTCTTTTTCAAGTGAGTTCCCTTCAATTAGCCGCTTAATTGTAGCCAAATAATTGTCATTGCCAGAGAACTTTCTATAAACAAAAGCGGTACTCTGTACAACTTCGCCTCCAATTTCAGGAAAAGCGCCAGCGCCCAAATGCAACATATTATGTAACGTTCTTTTGTCGATTAAGTCTCCTCTATAGGATTCAAAGCGAGAAATAAACATCCAGTTGTGCATATTGATCTGCGCGTTGTAGCCTTTCTCACTGATAAGTGAGAAAGCCCTTTCCATAAACACTGCAAATATGTTCTCTTTTACTAAGGGGTATTCTTTATTGATAAAGTCTTTTAGATAAGAGTTATAAAATGACCTACCCATATAAGGCGGGTTAGCTATAACAGCATCATACTTCTGAGCCAATAAAATAGCTTGATTTACAATAGGGAGTAGCCCAATAGCTGCATGTTTTGCTGAGGGGTCGGAGCCAAGCTTTTTATCCTGCAATAAACTCTCAAAATTAACTAAACTATCAAGATACTCCTCACTTATTTCTATTAACGAGCCTAATGTCTTTGCTTGTAAAAATACTGATTTAAGCGTTTGGATAAGTTCATAGTATTCCCCATAGGTTCCAGCCGTCACAGGGTTAGCAACAATAGGTTCATCAAATAAACCACCTGTAGAGCCCGCTTGCTGACTGCCCTCTAAATCCAATGCCTTCCATATTTTCGGAATATCAAGATTCTCAGTTGATTGCAATGAGAATACATTTAGTGAAACTTCACCATCTTCAACACGTTGAAATATACGTCTATCATCTTCACGCGCTTTCATCATTAAGGCAAAGCCAGCAAGCTGCGCAGCCCGATCATCAATATCTAAGCCATATATGTTTTTAGTTAAAATCAGTTCAGGTATTTCACGAAGACGGTAGCCACGCTCTAGGTATATTTCGCGCAATACTTCATATACTTCAACCAAGATATGCCCTGAACCACAGGCAGGGTCTAGCACTTTGATTTCTTCTGGGTCAATACTGGTTGGGGTAATCTCTTTTAGCTGTTCAATAACATCATCAGATTGCTCAGCAGGTTCGATGTAGTAATCCATCTTGCCTTTTAGCTCTGAGTTAGGGTAAGTGGCTAACCATTGTCTACCCACAGAGTTTTGCACTAGATACTTAACAATCCAATTGGGTGTAAATAGCTGAGTCGCAGCTGGAATATCTTCTGATTTAACAACTTTTCCCATAACAGCGTCTTTGTGTTCTGAAATGTAAAACTGATATAGCCAACCGATAACTTCGATTTCTTGCCAGTCTTCTTCAGGGATATCGTTGATTAACCCTTTTAGGATCGAATCTGTTTTAGTTAAGTTGTTTGGAAGAAGAAGCTCTGTTGAATCATCAATTGCCTCGAACATGAACGGCATAATTTTATAGAGGTGATGGCATTGGCCTAACAGGAGTTCGCGATATAGCTCTTCTTCTTTATCACCCGCTAGTTGCAACTCAATAATATGGTCTTTGTCTAGATTTAAACTTTCAGCCACATCGGATGCATGATTTAAGATTTCAGGTAGGCCGTCAGCATTAGTTGGGTGGCTCGTTGCAGGGGAAAGCACACGGAATCCGTGATCAAAGTAATCATGTATTTCCATGTAACGAATCGCAGCCAAACGGTTAAACCAGGTATAGGCCATTTCGCGGATGAACATTTCATAGCCACGTTCAGTAACTTTGCTTTCTAAACGCTTACGTTGTTCACCTTCTTTACGAGTAAAGGCACGGCCTTCGATTATGGCAGCGCCGCCTTCAATGCGAACTTCTGCTATTCGATCTTCATATATACCAAAATGAGCGGCACGCTTTTTAACGGCTTCAATAAATTGTTTACGCGCTTTAGGTGCGTATGATTTTAAGTTTTTAGTGTTCATAATTTTCTCTTTACTGGGCCGCTGTATCTGACCTCGGTATCTAATCCATGATGTTAATTTGTTTCGCAGTCTTACTTGTTACTTTATGTTGGCGATATTACAGGCAATGTAAATTGCTTTTTCTTAGCTGACGGGCGTACTAGTTTGCCTTGCTCAACTAGGTGCTTTAACCACTTATCTAATGCCTGCTTGCCCATTATTTCAAACTCGGGAAAATGGCTGTCGAGTGTTGTTTTATCAATAAGATGCTGTGGTTGCTGTTCAATTAATTTGCATAAATGAAGATAAAAGCTATCCAGCAAAGGCGTTGTTGATTCCTCAGGTGATTGCTCTTCTAACTGTTCTGGTATTTGCTCTGGTATTTTTTCGTTGGCTTGCTCTGGTGCTTGTTCTGTTTTTTGCACCTCACCTGCGTGTTGCTCTGGCTCCACATTTAGCAATTTAGTGTTATCACACTCATCGCTTTGTGTTTGATTACTTAAATTAACCTGTTTATTTTTGGTCTGCTCTTGCGGTTCTGATGACGAGGTTGAGCTGAGCTCTTTATGTTCGCCTGCTTCAAGTTGATTGTTTTTAACGTCAACACTTTTAGCCTCAACACTTTTAACCTCAACACCTTCTATCTTCGAGTCTATATTGGGTGAAGCCGATGGTTCTGGTTCACTTTCAAGTTCATTTTTTGCCATATAAAATAGATCGTCTTGAGTCTGAATGTTACTTATAGGACTTTCTGTATACTCATTGCTAAACGTTGAGGTATCTAACCCGCTCAGCAGTGAACCTTGACCTTTTTCAACGTCTTTAATTGATTCGTTGACTAGTTTCTTTGATTGTTGAGAGGTTTCTTTTTCTGAAGTTGAGAATAACCCTAACAGTTGTTCTGTGGTGTTATCAGGCGAAATTGAACATGCATTAGCCAGAACCTTGCCTAAGCCCTCGCCATTTATTAATGCTTGATTACCCGCTTGTAAAGGCTGTTTATGTTCTGAAACTAGAAGTGGTACCCACCCTTTTTTAAGGTTCTCTTTAGCGCCTTCCCACGTACCGCCTTTCTCACCTGAAGTTACAACAACCGTTGAACTTGATAAGAGGTAAATAAACTTATTACGCGCCATAGCATTGGCCGGTGTAAAGCGCCCTTCAGGGTAAAATGGACTTATAAGCACTAAGTTATTGGCTTTTAAGTGCTGACGCCATTGTCTTGCTGCGCTTGCTTTGAACAGGCTATCTGCCAATATGCCTATTGCTGTATTGCCGTTGTTAAGAGAAGCAAGCATTGCATGAGAGTCTACGCCTTTGGCTGCACCCGAAACGACTTGGTAATTTAAATGGTTAATTTGTGAAACGTATTGATTGGTTGCTTGTTCATCTTGCCCATCACAATCTCTAGAGCCAACAAAGCCAATTGCTTGCTTTGAGAGTAATTCAGGGTTACCAACACCAAAAAATAAAGCTGGGCTTTGATGCTTAAGCTGCTTTTTAATCACCTTAGGATAGTGCTCGTGTTGTCGGTCCATGATCCACACACCCGCACTCTGCCATTTGTCGAGCGCTAGGCTTAAACTTGCACCTCGATTAAGTAGAGTTTTAATACGCTCATACGTTAGTTTTTCAATTGTATCGTCTAAACGAGCAAAATCGATAATTTGTTTCGCTTTAATATGACTTAATGGTTCATCCCAAGATACCCAAATACTGTCAAACGTTTCTTCATTCAGTAAATCTACAGGCTTAAAACCATTTTGATGTAACCAACATGCGAAGTAACCGTACTCATTGACTGTCAGCGTTTTATATTCTTTCACTTCATTCGCGTTAAAAAAGCTTGTGAGTAAAAGTATTGCTTTTGTATTTTCAGTTATCATTTAAGTATCTACTATTATCGATTTTATAATTAGGTTGCTTTACTTGTTTCTTAATTTTACCTTGCCACTTTTTTGTCTTAGTTTACTTAGTTATTTTTACTGGTACTAGTTAATGCTATAGGCACTACGCTGGTTACACCATTTTGCCTTAATAAGGCGCCTGCAATGGTAAATGTCCACCTTGAATCTACCGCGTCATCTAATAACCAAACAGGTGAAGAATACCCTTGTGAAGTATCTATACTAAAAGCACCATCTAAATTTTTACTTTGGTGAAAGCTATTTTCCATCGTTTTTTGGGGTGGTCTTAATTCAGCAATATTAATAGCGTCTTTACATTCAACATTTAATGCAGCCGCTAACGCATGTGCAAAGTTTTTAACTAAGTTAGGGTGCCTAGGAGATGGAATGTAAGTAAGCCAACTTGGCCTTTGCTCATAAGGGATGCTGTTGATCATTTTGACCATTGGCGGAATTAAGTCATGACTAAACACGCCTGAGGCTTTGCCCTCTGCAACGAGGTCACCCCAGCCGCCATCTTTCCATGATGAAAGCGCCATCCCTTTTTCAATATTTAAATTAGCTTTATTTGCGCTATAGGGAAGACCATATTTAGTAAATGCTAAGCGGGCATTATTGCCAGAACTAGCAAAGGTTGCTCTTGGTTTAATAGCAATGTACCTATGCCTTAAGTAATCATTCGCTTTTAATACCAGCTCACTATCGACTTTGTCAGGTAGTTTATTTGCTGGATTACAATTTTCACATTTACCGCAAGGCTGTGAATCGGGATCATCTAACTCTTTTGACAAAAACTGCATTAAGCATGTATTAGATTTATGATAATTATTTAAGACTTCCCACTCACCTTGTTTAATAATATTTAGACGTTCAATTTTTTCTTCTGGTATTTGGTAATCAAACTGTGTTCTAAAATATTGAGGACCGTCTTTTAATATTGGTGATGGCTGCTCTATGCTTAAAAACTTTAAAATGTCTTCTATTGTACCTTTTGAGAAGTTAACGAGCGGTTCTAGCTCTGTTACTTTGAGGCCATCTGCATTTTCTATGACTTCTAATAATTGATTAATTTGTTGCTCTTTAGGGAAAGCATTTTCAATAAAGTATTGCTGTATTCTGCCATCTTCTTTACCTAGCATCATTATACCGATTGCTTTATCTATTCCGCGCCCTGCACGGCCTACTTGTTGATAATATTCAACAACGTTTCCTGGTGATTGGTAATGAATGACAAAGCCTAGATCGGGCTTATCGAATCCCATACCTAATGCAGAAGTAGAAACAAGTGCTTTGATTTTATTATTTATTAGCGCTTGTTCGAGCTGTTCTTTCATCTCGTTCGTTTCTAATTGGCTATGATAAGCATGAGCGTTAATACCTTGCGTTTGCAAAAAGCCTGCAACTATCTCACTGTCTTTAGTTGTTTTGGTATAAATAATCCCAGTACCTGAAATGTTATTTAAATATTGAGCTAACCACGCGAGGCGTTCTGATTTATTTGAAATATCAATATTTTGCAGCTGTAAGCTTTTGCGCGTGAGCGCTCCTCTGATTATAGATAAGCGATCTCCTAATTGATTTTTAATGTCATTAACAACGCGGTTATTCGCTGTAGCGGTTGTCGCTAATACAGGCATATTCTTCGGCATATTTTGTAATACGCGAACAATACGGCCATAGTCTGGCCTGAAGTCGTGCCCCCAGTCTGATATACAGTGCGCTTCATCGACTACAAACAAGCCTACACTACCACTAATGCGAGTCAAAATATTCTCGGCAAAGTAAGTTTGCCCTAACTGTTCAGGAGCAACTATGATTGCGTCAACTTGGCTAGCGAGTATTTGATTTTCGGCAATTTGGCGCTCACTTTTGTCCATTGATGAATTATATGAAACCACCTTTAAGCCTAGTTTTGCAGCAGAGTCTATTTGGTTACGAATCAATGATAGCAAAGGCGATATAATTAATGTTGGGCCAAAGCTTTGAGAGCGACGAATTTTTGTGGCGATAAAATATACGGCACTTTTACCCCAACCAGTACGCTGAACGACTAGTAATTGATTTTGTTTATTCACCAGTTCATCGATAGATTCCCACTGGTCTTTATGAAAAGATGCTGTTGGGTTTCCCGTCATTTCATGTAAATATGCTTGTGCTATTTCTTTCATCGTTTTTCTTCCTTGGATGGCTCTTCAAACAATTTGTCGTCGAGCTTTTTTAATCCTTTAACTAATGTGCGACCAATAAACCTGCTTGGTTTTGACATTGCTGCCTTGTAAACCATTTCACTTGCATCAACGAGACCTTTGGCAGTTCCTTCAATAGCAACACCTGCACCATCAAAAATAGCCTCTACCCCATCAACGCCCTTATTATAGCGTTCAGAAGCGTGGTTAATTCCGCTAATAGTAGCGAAGATACCCAGTGTACCAACACCTGAGAGAATGGCATCAACAGCAGTGTCTTTTGCGTCAATCACTCCACCACCTAGTGCTTGTTCTACTGTATTATTAAGTTCTTCATTGGTATACCCCCCATCAATTGCAACGGTTTGTGCTGCAATTTCACTTGTTGCTATTACAGGGATTTCTTCATCAACTGAGGCAATATAAGACACGCTGTCTGTTGCTTTGATTTGCATCTCTATGCCATCAATTGTGATATCTGTACTGGGGTTATTAAAGTGTTCAAATAATTCTCCCCCTGTATCATCTGCAACGAGCTGCTCGAAATATGCGCCTTTGGTTAAACTGACCAAACCTGCATGACTTTCGGGTGACATCCAAAGTGTTTCAAACCAAATTTCGGTATTAGACATATTTTCAAAGTTGCTATTAACAGCTCTAAGTGAATCATATACTTGATTGGCGCTATATAGATCCGCTGAAATTGATACAGGAACCGATAAACCAGCAAACCAAGCTGCGGCAACTGAAGTGTTATTTATATCCTTTACTAGGTTTTTATCTACAGCATCTTTTAGTGTTTTATGTGCTCTATCAATTCTTTCTTCGCTTAAAGACGCTAATGACTTGAAATGCGTGTCTATTGCTTTGCAATCGTTACCGTATTTTTTGTCAAATTCTTTTAATGCTGCTTTTAATTTTCTTATTTCTTTGTCTAACGAACTTAAGTCTAGATTTTCATCATGTTTTAACTTATTCCACCATGAAAAATCAGCATATGCCTGTTGCCACTGAAGGTTTAGTTGAGTTCTCTTAAGCTCAAACGTTGACAGAGTGGCTACTAATTTATTCCTTGCCGTTATGACTGGAATTGCATTTATTTTCTTCGCTAACTGCTCATTGTTACTTTGCTTCAAAACTTTCTTCTGACGAGTTAACTCGCTTTGCTTTTCGCAAAGAATTTGTTTTTTACTTTTGAATAAATTAGCAAAGAAGCCCATTTAACTTAATCCCTTAGCCGTGCTGCTATCCTCAAAAAGGGATGTCATCATCAAAATCTATTTCTACTTTTGGAGGATTTGTTACCGTTTGATTATTGCTTGGCGGCTGTCCTTGAAACTGATTTTGATTGTTAAATTGGTTCTGGTTCACATTTTGAGTATTTGGTTGCCCCTGAAACTGATTACTATTATTGAACTGAGTTTGGTTATTGTTATTTTGAGATGAAAAATTATTGTTTGATGGCTTCGCTACTGCATTTGGAGTGTAAGTATTATTCGGCTCACTTCTAGTTTGAGTATTTCCACCTAACATTTGCATTTGACCACCAGAATCTACAACAATTTCAGTCGTATATTTGTCTTGGCCTGTTGTTTTATCCTGCCACTTGCGAGTCTGCAACTTACCTTCAAAGTATGCTTGTGCTCCTTTTGTAAGGTACTGCCCTGCAATTTCAGCAAGCTTTCCAAAGACGACTATTCTATGCCACTCTGTTTTCTCTTGTTTTTGCCCTGTATTACGATCTTTCCAACTTTCACTTGTCGCTAAACTGATATTTGCCACAGCATTACCATTAGGTAGGTATTTAACTTCAGGGTCTTTTCCTAAACTACCAACTAGGATGACTTTATTTATTCCTCTAGACATAATTACCTCTATTTAATTCGTACTTTATTATTACTGCTTACTAATGCTGTTAGTTTTCCTTTGAGCGCTGCAAGGTAATTATTAATATCATCTTCAGTTTCGATTATTCCTGCGCTATTTACCTCTCGCATTACACTAGAGGTATCAACTGAAACTATTTTTTTCGGTGTTGGTTCTGCTACTTTTTTTGGCTCAGCTTTTGTTGGTTTGTAATCACCACTTTCTGAGTCTATACCTGAGCCAAGAACCGATTCGGGGGCTTGTTTAGCCTTTTGCGCTACTTCTTTGGCTTTTTGCTCAGCGAGTTTTTGTTGCTGTTCAATAAACTTATTGATTAGTTCGTAAGCATCTTCTTCAAGTGTGGCAGCTTCAGTGATCTCTTGATGTATTTCAGCAATACCTTGCAGCGTATCAACACGTTTTTTAGCATTTTGAAGTGGGTATAGCGCTTTATTGCTAATATCGCTATTTACCGCGCCTGCTGCTTTAATTTGCTCAGAAACATGTTCTATACGAATATTGATTCTTGCCTTTGCATGAGTGCGCTTTTCAGTTAATAAAGCCTCGTTGACTTTGTTTACAGTTTCAATAAGTGGTTCTACGTCGCGTATGTCACGGTACGGGCGCTCTTTATTAAAAATAGATTCTAACTTTTGCAGCGCTGCTATCGCTTTTTCTTCTTTTTCGAGTGCTATGCGGTTACGGTCAAAATCAATAGTAAGTGCTTTGTACAACTTTTGCCAAGTTGAAAATTGAGTTTCGTAGAAGTTTTCAAGATCTTGGTAATCTTCTTCAAAATCCAGTAAATCATCACCATTAGCGAGGAATGATTCAATAAACTGATAGCTTGATTGCGCTTCAATTAAACCCGCTAACAACACTCGGCCATTATCAATATCTTTTACACCTGGGTAGTGCCCCGTTGATGCTTTGTTAGCAAAGCCATCAAGCTTCTTTTTCATGGTGTTAATATTAGATTGAGCAATATTAAACAGCTCTTTTTCACTGTCAGGGGCATTTTTACCAAACACGTTTTTAAACAATTTAGCCGCACGGTTTAAGTTAGCTTCAGACTGTTGTTTAATACGTCGAATACGAAGCTCTGCGCGTTTTCTAACTTGTGTTAGGTTGTCGTACGCACTTTTTAAAGGGACTTCTTGTTGACGCATTTGAAAGCAAATTTTGTTAGCTAACGCTAAACGCGAAATGATTAAAATTATTTCTTCATCGTTCCAACCAAAAGGACGTTTTGAAAAGCGTTTTACAATGTCTTCTGCGGTAATTGCTCTGCCAGTGTCATCGCCAAGGGTTATGAATTTCTCAACCTCTAGCGAAGCTAATGGATTTATTTCGTCAGCATTTAAATCAAGACCAATTTGACTAACATCATCTGCAACTAAGGTATTTTGAATTTCGCGGCGAATATCACCTGGAAATGGTTTTACTAATTTTAGTTTGCTGAATGTGTTTTCAATTACGTAGCGATAAAGTTCTTGAAGTATTGAGCTTACCGCTCCGCCTTTCGGATTTTGTTTAGAGCCTAATGCGTAAAATTCAGCATCTTTTAGTAGCTCTTCTACCTCTGAAATTAATCGGCGATTTCGATCTTGGTTTTCTGTCGCTTTTTGATGAAGTAACTGTTGTTGTTCTGGGCGTTTACCAGAGTTACCACGCAAAAACTTACTTGTTCGGATAAACGTTTCAATATCTCTGAATACTCTGTTGCTTTCAGCCAACTTGATGATTATAGAGCCACTATCGCCATCCATTGAACGATTAGCACACACGGTAGATGTATACTCATCGTAATTTGGATCTCTTGGTGTGATCACTTTTACTACTAAGTCGTTTTCTTGAGAGCCATCTCGTGGGCTACCATTACAAAAACGGCTGATAGGGAAATCTTGCTTGTTTTCAGGGTAGCGATAGTTCGCTTCACGACGCAGTACATCATCGAAAATTAGATCGCTAATCTTTTTAGTTTGATCAGATAATTCAATTTCAGTTTTTTGAATTTCCTGCTCAATTTCTTTTTCTTCGTTAGTAAGGAAAATGTACTCATCACCTTGGCGAGCAATAAGCATATTAAGCTCTAGGGCATTTAAAGCCTGCTCAATTTCACGCCTTAACGCTAGGCGGTCTTCATCGACTTTGCCTACACACAAGGTGACAAGGTTATCTAACGTTGATTTAATTACATCGACATAACGAATTAAAAACAGAGTTTTTAATATGTTGAGCGCAAACGGCGATATAGATTCTTTTACAGATGCCTGATCAATATCTTTTTTAACGGATGTATCTAAGAAGCTTTCGATAGCTGGGTAGAAGTAGTATAACGGAATTAGAACTCCGATATTTTCATCTCGCACTTCTTTGGCTGCGCTTTGGAATGCATCTAACAAGGAGCGTTCACCACGGCTTAAATGTAAGCCTGTTGCACCCGCTTTACGAATAGCTTCAAAAATTTTCTGAACTAGCGTGTAATGGTATGGCACAAATGGATAGCTGTTTATAAAGCTACTTGCATCTTTATAATTAGCCAACTCAGCAGTTGTTGTGCTATCAAAAGCTAACTGGTTTCTTAGAATGTCACCTTTTTGATCATACAAGTCCTGAAGCTCGTTGCGGGCTGCATCTTCTTTTGATAATAAGCGTTTTTCTATCACCTCACTGGTATTTGAGCTTGAAAGAGATAGGCGTTCAAATCGGCCTTGGATTTTTGAGAAGTCATGACCTTTTGAGCCTGTCATTTGCCCAATTACTGCATCGATGTCTTCTTGAGAAGTAACCACCACCCAAGCACGGCCTTCACAAATAGTACCGAGGTTTTCGGTGATTGTTTGAAGCTTCAGCATCATCTGAGTGTTGTTACCAATGAACTGACCCACTTCATCCACAAAAAACAACACTCGGCGGTCTGAGCTTACATCTAGGTATTCTTTTACCCATTTACAAAAGTTACTTACGTCTAAGGTGAAGTTGTTTTCAAGTTGCTCAACCCACTGCCTTGCTGATTCAGTTGATTGATTAGTTACCTTACCAAGCGCATCAGCCATGTCATCGCGGTAAAAATCGTAAGCATCTCTTTCTTCAATCCAGTTAGCAGACGCTAACGCATTGAACTCTTGTTTGAACTGTTCAAATACACCTCGTTGGTCTAACTCGCGTTCAAGGTGCGCAATATGAGGGTGATCTCCACTGAAGCCCATTTGCTCGTTAAAAACTTTTAAGAACACTTTTAAAATTGCATCATCACCGTCATCGGTGTTGGCACGGCTGTCGATATTAAAAAGGATAACGGTATTATCTTTGGTAACCGCAGTGTCTATTTCACCTAATAAGAAGCCATCTAGGTTTTTATCTTTGAAAAACTCGATAGCTGATTTATCAAACTCACCATTTGTTGCTTGAATGTTTTGTAAAAGGTAAGACAGTATTTTGATGAAGTGAGATTTACCTGAGCCAAAAAATCCACTCACCCAAATCCCTAATTTGCCTGATGCTGCTTTTGCTTTTGGATCGCGTACTGAAGGCATATACGCATCGAAGAACTCTTCGAAATGTTTTGCTAATTCGGTAGTGATTACATATTCGTCTAGCTCGGTAAAAACAGTGCTGTTTTCTAATTGATCAGCTTTTACAACACCGTTAATTGGTCGGTTTATATCTTTAGTAAATAAGTCTTTAATTTGCATGTTATTTTATCCTTGTTGTTTGATTGCAAGTCCGTTTACGGTACTAATTTAAATGCACGATAATAGTTATTTGATTCGATTCTGCCAAAGGGTTTAAGCGCTGTACCGTCGTACTCACCGGGATAGAAGAGTACCGTTGGTACGTTGCCTACCTTAGCATGTAGAGCGTTTAACAAGCCGTGCCCACGAATAATAGGCCACGCGCTCCCAAGCCCATGAAGTAAAATGAACTCAGTTTTGTTTTTTTCACAAGAGCCGAAGTCTATTTTTGAAGCGATAAATTTAGCGACTCGGTTTTGCTCAAGAGGCCCTTTTAATGCGTTGAATAGCGCATCATCACCGCGCTCTTTTTGTACTTTAAATGCTCTTTCAGTAAGCTTGCGGGAATCAAGCAATTCGATAATGGCTTCAAACAAGTTGATGCTTTTAAAATTACGCCCACGTTTGTTAAGGCGCTCCGTCATGTATTCTAAATGCTCTCTTACAGTCAACTCTGACTCTGGTGGGTAGTCGAACACGTAAAAACCAATTTCATTTCCTAAACCTTGGTTTTTTAAAAAATCTTCACTTTCAATCTTGGGCTGAATTTCATCAAGCCGCTCGTGAAGTCGTTTTTGTTGTTTGGTTTTAAGCTCAACCATTAATGCAACTCCATCGCTGAAATAATATCGTCTTTGTCGATCTCTAAAAGTAAGTCTCTCACTTCTGGTAACAAATATACATTTTGTATTTTTTTATTCCGCGTTGTTTCTATATAACCAGCGTCAGCTATGACTTTAAAAGCGACTTGAGATATTTTGTAAGTCGATGATTCTGACATTTGAGCTAACTCAGGGAATAATCTAATGCGTTCATCCCAAAAGGACTCCCAATCAGCTACATCTAAACTTTCACGGAACATACGTTTAGCATCTAACACTACATTGCGCATGAAATCAGCTAGCAAAGTGCAATTAATTAACGTAGCTGCAAACATTAACTGAGTTGATAGCTCTGTGCTACCAAATGCGATAAGTTCTAGGTATTTATCTGACATACCTTCCAAACGCTTTTTGATAGTAGCCGCATTCCTCTTTGCTGAAGCGTCAGAGCGCTTTTGGAGAACATTCTGATTTACAATGGCTTCTAACCATTCTTCTTGTGTCGGTTTTTTAAGTAATAGCTCGGCGACTGTCTGACTTTCTTTGATCATTAAGCTGCCACCAATGAGATCGCCAAGATAGTCTTTGTATGAATTCATTTCTTTAGGCATTAATTTTCCAATTCTGCAATGTAACGAGGAGCAAAAAATAAGTTATTGTAGCAAGCGGTAATACTGCATCAGGGTATCACCGATATTCTAATGTCTTAATGAATAAGCAGCTAGAGCAGCACTTATCAAAACAATATATGTATACCTTCTTCATTTGTACCACTTTTAAAGAGGTATTGTTTGTTAATTGAAGTAAAAAAATCATCCTGAAATTATACTTGATTTAGCAAGATCCCTAAACTGATTACTTTAGCGGTGTTAACTTTTGATATGACGGCGCGAACTGCTTCTCTTAGTTACTCTGATAGCTAAGCAGAAATAATAACTCATTGCTATTAGCTGAGATTTATAAATGTTTTCCCCATTTATAAATCAATGGTATGAATCAAGAGTACTTTTGATATAAGTACTTTTATTAAAGCGTTAGCATAAATCGTAGGTTAACCTATATAAGTCGGAGGGTGTAGCTATGTCCCATCAAGTTATTTGTTTAGAGGTACAATTACTTAATAAGGAACAGCTGAATGAGCATTACAGGTTAACGTTACCTACTTATTGCTTAGTTGAGTTTGCCGAAAGACTCATTAATAAAGTACACAAGGCTCGTCAGCTTCTAGAAGAAAATAATCTTTATGAGGTGATTGTTAAAACCGCAGAGGTAAATTGGTTTTATGGGCTAACCAATCGCTATCATCATTCGATGACTTCATACCTACATGTAACAAGTACAAAAATTGCATTTTCAGGGCAGTTACCCCCAAATAAAGAACCTCACTTCATTACCGCATATATAAATATTGACGATATAGCTTTGCCTGAGCGGAATATTAAAAGCGTTATATTAGATAAAAAACGTGTGCCATTAGTTTTATCGTTAATTCATGAGCTGGAAGCTAAACAAGAGGCGTTTGAAAACACCTCTGACCTATACTGGAAACTTGAAAATATAGTTTCGCCGATTCGAGATTTAGATGACAAGTGCACCAATGTGCTAACGACAGGTTGTGATGAACTATTATCTAACTTAAATGAAGAGTCGAACACGCTAAGTGTACAAACTGAACGGCTTGAACTGGAGATTGAGCAAATAGTATTAAGAGTCATAAAGCGTATTTTTGGTGTGGTTTATGGTGACTTAATTACTCATATTGACACTAAAAATAGAACCGCTAGCTTACGGTTTGAACATGCTTATTACTACGATAAAGAAATTACATTTAGTGGTACAGGCATTACAAAGCAGGGAAAGATTGGTAAGCGACACCAGTCTTTTAGCATAAAGATTATGGCTGAGCGTGAATCTGTATGAATATTCAAACTTTGCTATCAGAAATCAAACAGGCTAAAAAGCGCAGGGTAATTCTTGATTATCACCCATCACCAGTTAGCGGTGTAGATGTAATGGCAAAAGATTGGAAACCAAGCTTAGTACTATTACATGGCTTATTTAAACTATTTAAAGCAAATAACTGCTCTATTACAATTACCTGGTGGGGCCAAATATTTATTACCCCTGAAAATAGCAACACTGCATTTGAATTAGCACTTGGCTACAAATTAGTAAATGTTGAAATGCACGATGTACGCACTTTAATGAGAGAGCAAGATTTCACTATTTTAAGGCTGGCAACGGCAAACCCTTATTACACAGTAAGTTTAAGAGCGCACAGAAGTAGTACTAAGTGGAAGGACATACCTTTTGATATAGGCCGTGACTCTGCTGAAAAACTCGCTACTGCCCTTCACTTAGACATGCTTATTAAGATTAAAAGTTATAGTAGCTCAGGCTTACAAGTTGAAAATTTAGCTTGTCTGACGATGATTTACTGGCGGCGTTACATTATGGTGCTGCAAAATTTGGTATTAGTTCGCAGTTTTACAGCATCTCTTCAGTAATACTTAATTCTATGAGGAGGTGGGAAGTTGAGTTATGAATCGCCCCGTGTTTGCCAGAGACTCAATAACTTGAGAAACTGGAACTATGAAAAAATCAAATCGCTATACATCAGAATTTCGTGAACGTGCAATTAGGCTTGTTACCACACAACAGCATGAATACCCTTCTCTTTGGGCTGCGCTAGTATCGATTTCAGATAAACTGGGATGTACCCCAGAAACACTTAGAGCATGGGTCAAGAAATCTCAAGCTCAACCGTCTAAACCCTCTTCTAATACGCAATCAACTGAAGAACGCCTTGCCGTCTTAGAGCGCGAGAATAAAGAGCTCAAGCGAACGAATGATATCCTGAGG
>NZ_JASDDE010000004.1:0-132831 GCF_030407565.1 Pseudoalteromonas sp. APC 3694 | reverse complement strand
GCTCCTTCGTCGCTAATTTTAGCCAAGCATTTATGCGCTCATTAGTAAGGCGTTATGTGTGCACGTGTTGCCGATAAGTTAGTTGATTTCCAAAACGTATAAAATTAAAACTCATGAACCTTAAGGGAATGAAATGAAAGATAGTAATATTTTTAAAGATATGGAAAATGATATTAATTCATCCAATTTAGATGAAGCTACAAAAAAGAAATTTTTTGAGAATATATTAAATCTAAAAAACAAACAAACAAACTTGATGATAACTGGTGCAACAGGTTGTGGTAAAAGTTCTACAATAAATGCGATGTTTAATATGGATGTTGCCAAAGTTGGAATAGGTGTTGACCCTGAGACAATGGAAATAACAAAGCATGAATTAGATAATCTAATTTTATGGGATAGCCCTGGATTGGGGGATGGAAAAGAGAAAGATATACAGCATTCAAAAGAAATCATTTCAAAACTAAATGAATTAGATTCAGATAACAATCCACTGATTGATTTAGTTTTAGTTATTTTGGATGGTGGAAGTCGAGATCTAGGTACATCTTATGAGTTAATAAATTCGGTAATCATTCCTAATCTAGGAGAAAATGCAAAAGATAGAATTTTGATTGCTATTAATCAGGCAGATGTAGCGATGAAAGGCAGGCATTGGAACTTTGAAAGTAATAAACCAGAACCTAAGCTAGTCGATTTCTTAGATGAAAAAGTTAAATCTGTAAAAAATAGGGTTAAAGAAGCTACAGGTGTAAACATCGAGCCTATTTATTATTCCGCAGGTTTTAAAGATGAGCATGAAGAACAAAGACCTTACAATTTATCTAAGCTACTTTACTTTATTGTTAAAAATACACCTATAGATAAACGATTAGCTTATGTGAATGCTGCTTCCGATGAGAAAGGAGTATGGGAAGATAGTGATGAAATCAAAGATTATACGGCTGAAATTCAGAAGTCATTTGTAGAAACTATTGTAGAAACATCTAAAGCAGGTGGTGAAATAGGTAAAGAGCTTGGTGATGTACTTGGTATGGGTAAAACGGGTGAAGCTATTGGTAAAGTCGCTGGAGCAGCGGTTGGAGCTGTAAAATCTGTAGCTAGCGGTGTGGTTTCTTTTTTCAAAAGTCTATGGTAATTGAATGTATAAAAATTACAGAGACACAGATTTTATTACAGGTTTAAATATTATTGGGATCAATCCTTTAGATATTATGGTTACAGGAGTCACTGGAGCTGGAAAATCTACAACATTAAACAGTATCTTTCAAAAGGATATTGCTAGGGTTGGTAAAGGCGTAGATCCTGAAACCATGACTTTAACGAGTTATATGCTAAATGATTATTTCCGATTGTGGGACACCCCCGGCTTGGGGGATGGGATCGAAAAGGACCGTGAACATTCTAAAAAAATAATTGAGCTGCTCTACAAAGACTATCATGTTGGTGATAACAAGCATGGTTTTATAGATATGGTTTTAGTGATCATAGAAGGCTCGAATAGAGATATGGGAACAAATTATAAGTTATTAAATGAAATAATTGTTCCAAATTTCCAAAAAGAAAGAATTGTTGTAGCTATCAATCAGGCTGATATGGCAATGAAAGGTAGATATTGGGATTATGACAATAATAAACCAATGGATAAACTAAAGGATTTCTTAGAGTCTCAGGCTATTTCTATTCAAAATAGAGTAAAGGAAGCTACAGGAGTTAGTATTATTAAGCCTATCTTTTATTCAGCAGAATACGGGTATAATATCGATGTCCTCTTAGATTTACTTGTTGATAATATGCCAAACAAAAAAAGACAGTTAGTCCTAAATTAAAAGCACACATAACAAGTATTTTCAAGACGGACAAATTACAGTTGGCTGCGGCTCGTATCTCGCGCATTATAGCCAACTGCAATTTGCCGCTTAAAATGGCGTTAGAGCACTATGGATACAGTGAAGCCTAAAAAACTTTTCCCATGTAAAATATGTGGAGAAAAATTTGGCAGAAACCAATTAAAAAAACATCGTAAAGTAAAGCATCCTCAACCAGTGCCATTGCTTCTTATTAGTAAACGAGGCATTCGTGTTAACGAAAGAATGTCTTGTGATTCTTGTAAAGTTTATAGAGATTTACTTTGGCGCTACAATGAGAGTAATAAAGGGGTCGTACATATTTGCACTCTTTGTAAGCCCAAATTGTTTGATCGCTCTTTCAATAAATTAGATGCACTTAATTTTGCAAAATCTGGTGGTGGCTTTGAAACTAAACGTAGCAAGTACTAATGCTCTAACAAGTTACTCAAAAAGACGCAAAACGCTTGGCTTGCGCTCCTTCGTCGCTAATTTTAGCCAAGCATTTATGCGCTCATTAGTAAGGCGTTAGCTGCTCTGAATTATTCGAATTCCAAGTGATTACCGATGAATAAAAATGAAATTCAGTTAATGAAAAAAGGCGAGCTTCACGTTCATTTAAATGGATTGGTGAGTACTGATGTTATTCGAAGCTTATTGATAAGAGATAAATCTGAACTACCTTCCGGGTTTAATTTGGAAAGAGATTTGAATATATCACTACCCGCTAACTCTTTGGCCTCATACTTGAAACCTTGGCAGGCGTTACGACTTATACCTAAGAGTAAGAACAACCTTAGGGTGATTGTGGAAAGTGCTTTTCTAAATTTGAAGTCTCAGAATATTACATTTGTTGAGATTCGTAATAGTGTCATTTACTTGGCTTTGTTAAATAATATTTCGGTAGATGAAGCATTGTACTGGGTTGTATCTGAAGTTGAAGAGGCATCTGAAAGGCACAAAATAAAAGCAGGATTGATTTTAACAGTTTCTAGAGGTGATTACGCTCAAGAGCACTTGCGAGCTCTTTTAGGTGCATATGAAAAACTAGGCAGGCCGAATACTGTGGTTGGGCTTGATTTAGCGGGTAATGAAGAGATTACATCCCCAATTGAAATAGGTTCACTTTTTTTGCATGCAAAAGATAAGTATGGACTTAAAGTGACAATTCATGCGGGAGAAACTGGAAGAGTTGAAAATATAATTAGTGCAGTCAATGAGTTTGGCGCTGACAGAATTGGTCACGGAACTGCTGCATCAAAATCAGTTGAGGTAATGAATTTGTTGAAAGATCGAAATATATGTATAGAGGTTTGCCCCATTAGTAACAGGCTAACTAATGCAGTTAATGAAAATGAGTCTCACCCTGTTATTGACTTCATTGATCATAAAGTTCCGTTTGTTATATGTTCTGACAATCCTTCAATACATTCATCGACCCTTACTGATGACTATTTAGAATTTTATCGTGAGACAAATTCATTACAGCATTTACGCGACATGTATACCAATCAAAAAAAATATAGTTTTATTAGGGGGTTGTATGGAAATTAACTTCGTTACAAAGAATCCTCATAAAGCTCAAGAGGTGGAAGCCATTCTGGGAAATATTGGTGTCTCAATAGTCCACGCCCCTTTAACAATTCATGAAATACAGACAGAAGATGTTAATCATATTGTAAGGGATAAAGTTTTAAAGGCGTTCAGTAAAGTTGGACGCCCTGTTTTTGTCGAGCATACAGGGTTATATATTGACAGCTTACAAGGATTTCCTGGCGGCCTAACTCAAGTGTTCTGGGATAAATTAAAGGCAGAAAAGTTCTCTGAACTATTTGGAGGGTTAGAAAATACGGCGCTAACTGCAAAAACTATCATTGCATTCTGTGACGCCAAAAAAGTTTATACGTTTGAAGGGGCTGTAGAAGGAAACATTGCTCCCGAGCCAAGAGGTAATCAAGATTTTCAGTGGGACTGTGTCTTTATACCAAAGGGCTTTCAAGAGACATTCGCTGAAATGGGCGAAAAGAAGAATGAGATATCTATGCGAAAATTAGCTTTTGACAATTTTAGAGAATTTCTTGTTTCGGAGATTCTGTAATGGATGACCTTATTGCGTCTTATCGAGAAAGAAATGTCATACTTTTTGTGGGTGCAGGCGTATCCAAAAACCTTGGCCTTCCGACATGGTCAGAACTAATAAATCATATTGCAGACGAGTTAGGATATGACCCTGAAATATACAAGTCTTTTGGCGATAGTTTAGCCTTAGCTGAATACTACAGAGTGAAAACAGGTAGCATTGGCCCTCTCAGAAGCTGGATGGATACAAATTGGCATTCTGCCAATGTAGATTTGCAAGGATCAGAGATACATAAGCTTATCGCAAATTCGAAATTCCCAATGGTTTACACTACGAATTATGATCGATGGCTAGAAAAATCATATGAACTATATGAAAAGAAATACACAAAAATTGCGGGCGTAGCCGATATTGCCAAGATCAAAGACGGTGTAACTCAAGTGATAAAATTCCATGGTGACTTTGATAACGATGACACTATCGTATTAGACGAATCAAGTTACTATGAGCGCTTAGAATTTGAAACCCCTTTAGATATTAAACTTAGATCAGATGTTCTTGGGAAATCCGTCCTATTTATTGGATACAGTCTAACTGATGTGAATCTTAGATTTCTTTTTTACAAGCTGGCCAAATTATGGAAATCTAATAATGGAGGTGGGGTTCAGCCCAAGTCTTATGTCTTTACACATAGACCAAACCCGATTCAAGAAACAATATTAGAACAATGGGGTATAAAAATGCTTACCTCAAAGGAAAATGATCCGCAAAAAGCATTATTAGAGTTTCTATCGAAGTTCCAGTAATGCAGCTAACAAACGCGTCAATTAGGACACTCGCAAGCTCGCGCCTATTACGCGGGCGTTAATCGAATGGATTCATACATATGAAGAAATGGGTGCTTAAGAAAAGAATTTTTATGATAGGTATTTTACCTTTCATGGGGGTATTCGTCGCACTTCTTTTAAATTTTATTGCAGGCTCTGCTTATACTACGTCACTAAATCAAAGTGCAATTCGCGTATATTTTATGGGGTCTGCCATGTGGTCGGTACTTGCGCTTTTTTCAGGGATATATATGTATTCTAAATGTAGTTCTATGAATCACCTAAAGTTTATCTTTGGAGTATCGTCGGTCAGTTTAGGTATTACTATGCCTTGGATAATAGGTATGTCGTAGTAACTAAAACATAAAAAGTGGCTATGGTGCTCGATATCCGCTTTTGGCACTTTGCAGACTATCGATAATGCAAAACGCTAACGTTAATTTAGGTAGCTTTTTTCTGATTTGTTAATGTAATAAAAAATATAACAAGGCCATAAATTATCGGATACATAATGTTTGGTCTTGTTTCGTGTTGCTGAACACCTTAGTAAACTTAACCACTAGTTGTTTATTTTACTGAGCATATTTTTAGGAGTAGCCTTTGAAGTACATAACTATATTTTTAGTTCTTTTACTGGTTGGTTGTAATAGTACTAATGAAGCGGCAAATTCAAGTACTGTATATACCAATGCACAAACAGATTTACCTGCTAAATGGGTTGTGAAGATTGAACCAAAATATCCTGAAGATGCGGCTAAAAATAGCGTAGAGGGCTACTTAAAATTCAAAGCAATAGTGAATGAAGTTGGTACGTTAGAAAGAGTTGAAGTAATTGAATCTGCCCCAAAAGGTGTATTTGAAAAGGAAGGTTTACGGGCTTTAAAGCTATGGCGATTTAAGCCTGCGTTATTAAATGGTAGGCTGGTTAAGGTTGAGTACACTAGCACTCTTGAGTGGAAGTTATAATGTCTCTAGGGATGAGCATATCATGGAGATCTAAGCAACCTAAACAAAAACGATGTGATAGGTGTGAACTGTATTATTCTGAATTCTTGGATAAATGTACGCATTGTTCCGATTTAAACGAAGCACAATTACTTATGCTTAAGGCTAAACACCAAGAATCTCTTAAACATAATGCTAAGCTTGGTAAATACTTATTTATAGCTGCTGCAGTAATTGGTGTATTACTTTTTGTTAGTTTTTTATGGTAGCAGCGTTGGGTTTTTCCTTAAGTGGGGGAGGGTAAGTTAACAGAGAAAAAACCTTTTATACATTCAGCCTAAAAAATTATATCCATCCGGTAACTTTTAAATTAATCACACTGAACTATCCGTCCACGTAACATTTGTTGTTATTTAATTAAACCAATAACTCCTTCATTAACTAAATGAGTCTGCGCTTCATCTGTATGGGGCTTAAAATTCTTCCAGCGGCCTATGGCCTTGTTGTTAAGCGGTTGGCGCACTTGCATTTTGCTGGCGGTTGAAACCGGTGCGGTGTTTAAATGAAAATCAAGGCACTGTGGTTGCCAGTCTAAGTTGCAATAGCTCACTAACTCTTTTATCTTTTGCTCTGGTGCGGCTACAAGTTCTTCGTATTTTACTAGTTTAATATTGCTGTGCAGGGCGCTAAAGTGCTGTATTAGTTTATAAAAGCGGCTGTAAAATTTAGCTGTGTCGAGTAAGTCTAACGAGTAAGCATAATACGGGTTGTTAATGGTAAATAGCTGACGATAGTTACCAATGCAGGTGTCCATGGGGTCGCGAAGTAGACAAATTATTTTGGCGTTTGGCAGGGCTTTGGTAATTAAATCGATATAAAAAAAGTTAAATGGTAGTTTATCAATAAAGTGTTTATGGCTGCCGGTTACAACACGCGTTGCTTCAAGGTAAGTGCTGCCAAGTTTTGCAAAATCAAGCTGGTAAGCTTGGCTTAAGGTGTCTGTATCAAGTACTTGAGGCGTAGGTGTTTGGCTAAGTTTTTTTACACTTAGGCCAAAGTCTTGCAGCTCGCCCGCTGATTGTACGTCGCTGTGGCTTGATAAAATGCGCTCAACTAATGTGGTGCCAGAGCGCGGCATGCCTAATACAAAAATTGGCTCACTGCTTTGGTTGCCAGCTGTTTTTTGGTTTTTGTATTTATCACTGAGCTGTTTAATATGTGCAAATAATGCCTCAGACGCTTGATTATCAAACGTCTTATTAGCGAGTTTTGCTGTTTTACCTTGTTGTAACGCGGCAAAGGCTGCTGAAAAGTCGCCTAGGTCTTGATATTCTTTTGCGAGCGCATGACCTATATGCAGTTTAGCGTCGGGATGATTGACCTGTTCAAATGCGTTTTTTAGTCGCGCTATGTGGTTATTTTGCTCAGTGACTTTAGTTAAATCGGCTATAGCAAAATGACTTTGATGATGAAGCGGATTCAGTGCAATGGCATTTTCAAACGCGTGTTGTGCTTTATCAAACTGGCCTAAAAATTTAGCACATACCCCATAGTTATAATAAAACTGCGGCTGACGAGTATTACTCGCCTCAGCTAAACTTAATGCGCATATAAAGTAATCAGCTGCTTGTTGATGTAAACCCGCTTGGGTGAGCGCCACGCCTAATGTATCGGCATCAAGTGCTTTACTAATATGTTCAGGCTTAACGCTGAGGGCGGTGCTTTTCGCTTTTTGTAAATCGCCAGTAAGTGCGTAGCACTTGGCAAGTTGCGCTGTATATTCAATAGACCTCGTAAAGCTTAATGCTTTTTCAATTAGCTTTATTGCTTTATAAATTTGGCCAACCTGTAAATTAACCATGGCGAGTAAAAAGTAGCCATCAGCAAAGTCAGGCTGCAGTGTCACTAGCTCAACCAGTGCTTTATGCGCTTGCTGAATATTGCCTTGGTTTAAGTTGTTTATAGCGCTTTGGTGTAGTTGCTTTAAGTTTGGCTGCATGAATACTCTTATAAATAATGTACTTACAAATAAAAAGGCTCAAAATTAATTTGAGCCTTTTTATTGTACTTAAACTTATCGTTTAATTATATTTCAAACTTATAGTTAAATTTAATGCCTACAGTAAGCGGGCGATTAACATAGTAACCATAGTTACGTTGTATGTCTGCGCCATTCGCTGTTGTAATATCCGCATCTGAGCGACGAACAGAGGTAACCGCATATTTATTAAACAGGTTGTCTACATATAAAGTGGTAGACCATGCATCGGCGGTTAATTTAGCTGAAATATTACTTAAGCTATAACCTGGGAGTGCTTCACCATTATCACGTAGGCCTACTTTTGAAATTACATCACTTTGTGCAGTTAAACCGTAGTTAATATCTAAGGTTTTATCATTTAACACGTCTGTTTGATAATTAATCCCCATAGAAAACTGATGCTCTGGCGAGCCTGGTAAACGGTCGCCATCTACCGCGCCATCACTTCCGTCAGCATTAAATAAATAGGGTGCGTCTGAAGTTAGCTCTGCTTTTGTATAGGCATAAGTTGCATAGGCAGTAAATGAGTCTGATAAAATTGCACGCGTGGCAATCTCAATCCCTTTAGCATTAGCGCTACCTGCATTTGACAGGTACGGTAATTGGCCTACTGTTGTTGCCCCTGCAATTTGTGCGTTATCCCAATCAACATTGAATAGGGCGGCGTTAAAGTGTAGTTGGCTTCTAAACCATGTACTTTTAAAGCCTAGCTCATAGTTAGTTGTGGTATCTGCTTCATACAGCATTTCATCAGGTGTACCACAGCCTGTTTGTTGATCCTCAGGTAAGGGCACAGGACAAGGCACTAGGCCATTTGAGCCGCCAATTCTAAAGCCTTCGCTAACAGTGGCGTATCCCATTACAGTATCAGTAAACTGATACTTAGCATTAAATTTAAATAGATTACCGTTGTCGCCTGCTTTGTTTTCTTCAAAATTAATTGAGATTGCATCAGGTGCAGCACCTTCATACAAGGTATTTGCTAATGGGAAGTCAAAAGCCGCTTTTGACTCAACATCGTATTCGTAAAAACGCGCGCCAATGGTAATGTCGAGTTTATCGGTTACTTGGTAACCCACTTCACCAAAAAGCGCTGATTCAGTGACATTGCTGCCAGTAATTTCTAAATATTCTAAAGAGTCTGGTCTAAGTTGTGCGCCATCGAAATTATCAACCGCGAACTGATCAAACCCAGGTGTGTACTCTCTGCTTGATGCATCGGTGTCGGTTTTGTTGTAAAAACCACCAACAATCCAGCTTAAATCGCTATCACTTTGTGAGACTAAACGCAGTTCTTGGGTAAAGGTGTCTTTTTCGTCAATTTCACGAGTAAAGGCTGAAAACGAAGGAAACTCTTCGTACCCATAGTCTAAGCGAATTAAAAGATCAGTTTGATCACGTTGCCCATCGGCGTCAAATTGAGAAATACCGGTAGCTGAGACCAGCTCAGCAAAACCTAAGTCGGCTTTTAGTTCAAGGCTTAGTAATTGGTCTTCTTTTATCCGTGGCTCTTCATAACGGTACGCTGACTCGTATTTGCCAATGCGATCATTTAAGCCATTGTTAGCATTAAGGCTGTTGTGATGAACAATTGAGCGGCCTTCGGTGTCTTGCTTTTGATAGAAGTAGTTTAATGTGCCTTCAAATGACTCATTTACTTTGTAACGCAATGAAATACGGCCAGTTGTGGTTGTTTCACCGTTGGCGTCTTTTACATTTTTAAGATTGCTGTTGACTGCATCAAGGTTTGTCCAATCAGGGTCGGTAATCGATACACCTGGTTCACGAACGGTGTAGGCATAGTCAATAAACCCTGGGTCTTCATAAATATTTAAGCTGGTACGTACCGCCAGTTTATCTTCAATTAATGGTAAATTGAAGATAAAGCCCGCTTCACCACCGACCGAATCACTTTCTTGAGTTTGAAAAACATCTCCAAATACTTCCCCTGAGGTGAAATCAAGCTCTGGTTCTTTAAGCATATAGCGAATAGCGCCGCCTAATGTACCAGCTCCATATAATGTGCCTTGTGGCCCAATAAGCACTTCCACGCGCTCTACATCAACAAGGCGCATATCGACCGATACTGGAATTTCATTAATATAAGTGGCAACAGTGCCACCATCTGATGAAGGGCCTGATGAATTAGTATTTAATCCACGAACTATAATAGGTGAACCGGCACGGCCACCTTGATCTGTAATTGTTAAGCCCGGTACCCAACGTGCTACATCGGCCAGCTCACTGATGTTTTGATCTTTCATTACATCAGCATCGAGCGCGGTAATGTTAAGAGGCGCAGCTTGAATTGAGCCACTTCGGCGCGTTGCTGTAACCTCAATAACTTCAAGCGATTTGTTCTTTTCAATAACTTGCTCTTGAGCCACTGCATTACTGCTAAATAATACACCACTCAGTGCGCTTGATACAGCCAAGGTTAACAGGCTTGGTTTAAACATAAAAAGTGATCCTAGTTCAATAAAATGTGTTTATAAATGAGCGCTAATAGTATCAGGGTGTTTTAGTGATGGAAATAAAAATATGAATTTTAATTCACTTTTCCAGAATAAAAATATAAATATGAATTTGAGTGTTTCGCACTGTATGTTAAATGAACAAAGGCGTTGCTTTAAAATCAACCAAAATAATAATTGTGCCTAATATAGATAAAAACTGGATAATGTATAGTTTAAAACGTCATTACTTATATTTTTATAAACACTATAAAAATGAATATTCCCCCCCATAATCTTTATAGTACATGTTTAATTATTGATAACACGAACAGCACAATTTAGTTGTGGCTGAGAGTCAGTTATATGAGGATTTATAATGTCAAAGCTGTTTTCACCATTGTCACTTGGTAAGTTAAGCCTAGAGAATAGAATTATTATTGCACCCATGTGCCAGTACTCGGCCAACAATGGCGCTGCAAGTGACTGGCATACCATTCATTTAGGTCAATTGAGTTTAAGTGGAGCGGGTTTACTTATTTTAGAAGCGACGGCCGTTAATCCCGAAGGGCGAATTAGTTACGCCGATTTAGGATTATGGGATGATACAACCCAAGCTGCATTAGCAAAAAGTTTAACGGCCGTAAGACAATACAGCCCAATGCCTATTGGTATTCAATTAGCCCATGCAGGTCGTAAAGCGTCAACCGATAAACCATGGGATGGCGGTGGGGCACTTATGCCCGATCACCTTAATGGTTGGCAAACGGTTGCGCCATCAGCCATTGCCTATGATGAAAACAGCCCCATTCCCAAAGCGATGAACCAAGATGATATAGATTCGCTCATAAGTGACTTTGTTAATGCGGCAAAGCGCGCTGACGAGTTGGGCCTTGATTTAATTGAAATACATGGCGCGCACGGTTATTTGCTACACCAGTTCTTATCGCCGCTGACAAACAAACGTGATGATCAATACGGTGGTAGCCTAGAAAATAGAATGCGATTATTACTCGACGTATTTAAAGCTGTAAGAGCGGCATTTCCAAGCAATAAAGCGGTGGGTGTACGTATTTCAGCAACCGATTGGGTTGATGGTGGTTGGGATTTACCGCAATCAATTGAACTGGCAAAAGCGCTTGACGCGTTAGGGTGTGACTTTATTCATGTAAGCACTGCGGGTTTAAGCCCTGAGCAAGATATACCTGTTGCTAAGAATTTTCAGGTGCCGTTTGCAACCGCCATTAAACAGGTTGTGAATATGCCAGTGATAGCGGTGGGTTTAATTACCGAGGCGCAGCAAGCTGAAAGTATTATCAGTGATGAACATGCTGATGGTGTTGCTTTAGCGCGGGGTATTTTATATAACCCACATTGGCCTTGGCATGCTGCGGCCGAGTTGGGCGCGCAAGTACAAGCACCAAAGCAATATTTGCGTTCAAGCCCACATGGCCAGCCATCCCCTATAAAATAGTGAATAACTTAATTGCAAAACCCAAGCAAATAGCGTGGGTTTTGTGTGTCTCAGTAGCTTAATATTTAATTAAATATTAAGCAGGAGTTGGCTGCTTTTTACTGTTTGACGTTGAGCTACCAACCGAGGCAATAATAACTAATAAAATAGCAAGCCACTGCCAAATGCTAAGTAGTTCACCTAAAATAACTAAGCCAGCGAGTGCTGCAATAGCGGGTTCAAGGCTCATCATAATGCTAAACCCTTGCGGCGACATATTACGCAGCGTGATCATTTCTAAAGTATAAGGTAAGGCACTTGAGAGTACCGCAATGGCAATACCTAACGGAATAATATCCCAAGTAAATGCAGCACTTTGTGATATACCACCATAAGGTACAAGCACAATAGCTGAAATGGTCATACCCATCGCTACTGTTGCTCCACCAGAGCTTTGGCTGCCGGTTTTTTTACCAAATAAAATATAACCTGCCCAACACGCACCCGCTGCAAGCGCTAAAATCACGCCAATTGGGTCTAAACTTTCTTGGCCTTTCATATCGGGTAACAGTAATAATATTCCGGTTATTGCGCAGGCAACCCAAAATAAATCACGCTTTCGTCTTGATGAAAATAACGCAACGGCAAGGGGCCCGGTAAATTCAAGCGCAACACCAATACCCAGTGGAATACGTTCAATGGCGTAATAAAATAGAATGTTCATGCCGCCTAGGCTCAAACCATAAATTAAGATGGGTAAACGCTGGCTTGCAACCGGAAAGTGTCTCCAAGGTTTAAAAATTAAACAAAGAATAGCGGCAGAAAAACCTAAACGTAAGGCCGTTGTGCCCTCAGGGCCAACAATAGGGAAAAGCTGCTTAGCCAGTGAAGCCCCAGACTGAATAGTGATCATTGCAAGCAATATGCATAAAATAGCCAGTAATAGCTCTTTGGTTGATTTTTGCATGGTCGTCCTTAAAAATTGCCACTTAATTGCGGCGCATATTACCTGCTTTTACCTACGCAGGTAAATGTAAATTAACGTTTTACATGGGGTCCCCAGTGATGAGAGGCTATCACTGGGCTGAATAAAAAATAAGCGTTACTCTTTTTAAGATTGAGGTGGCAGGTAATGAGGGCTGACTCATTGAGTAAAAATTTATAGTTCAGCTTTACTATCTGCAGGGTATATAACGCCCAATTGCGCGCGGGCGGTATCGAGTACCGTCATCACATCGCGTGAAAGCTGGTGGTTGTTAATATGTGACTCTAATGTGTTTTGCTCAATCATCTCAATAAAGTGCGCAACTTCATACTTCATAAAATGCTCATCAAAATCTGCACTTATTGTTTCTTTTTGGCCATTATTAGCGATGAATTCCACTTTTTTAAGCTGCGATACAGCTTCAATACGAATACGGCCTAACTCACCTTGTATTTCGGTGATGTTCTCGCCTTGCGATATTTTTGAATAACTAATTACCGCTTGTTTATCTGCATAATTTAAAAGTACATCGCCGGCACCATCAACACCGGTTTCTAGCAATACGCCACTGGCGTGTACACTGTTTGGTGCGCCCCACAGTGCTATAAGTATATAAAGCGGGTAAATACCAAGGTCTACTAATGCGCCGTTAGCAAATTCAGGTAAAAAGGTATTAGGGCGCTCACCGTTTTTGAACTTATCGTAACGTGACGAGTATTGGCTAAATTGGCCAATAAATTTACGCGGTGTACCAATTCTTTTTAATGCGTTTTTTAAAACAGCAAAGTTAGGTAAATGCGTTGTCATCATCGCTTCCATGTACAAACGTTGATGTTTTTGAGCAGCTGTTAAAATAGCCGTAAGCTCATGACTATTTGCTGCTGAAGGTTTTTCGCCAAGTACGTGTTTGCCCGCTTTTAAACACTGTATTGCATACGCACTGTGCAGGCTATTGGGCGCAGCTATATAAACTGCGTCTACTTGTTCATCTTGGCACACAGCATCAATAGAGGTAAAAATTTTAGCGTCGGTATTTGTTGGATGATTAGCTAAAAAGCGCTCGCCGCTGCTTATTTGGCGAGAGCAAATACCGTATAAATTAAAATTACTCAGAGTACTTGCCGCATCGAGTAGGGTGTCGCTAATAAAATTGGTACCTACAATCACAAAATTCATGTTTAGCCTTTTTATGTATTTTACGCAGCTTTGCAGTTTAACAATGTTTTGCTCTAAATGCGCGGGCAGAGCAGTTAAACCAGCGTTTTACACTGGCACTTAATGTGGCTTGTTCTTGATAACCTAACAGCTCGGAAATATGTGAAATAGAAAATTGGTTTTGCATTAAATAGTGTTCACATAATGCGCGGCGAGTGGCATCTTTTAGTTTTACAAAACTGGTGTTATGTTTTTTAAGTTCACGGTGCAAGGTCCGTGGGTGCATATTAAGTGCCGTTGCTATCGTTTGGTTTGAGCATTGAAAAAGGGGTAGCATGGGTCGAATAAGTGCACTTACTTGCGAAGGTAACGACTGAGTATGCGCATTATTAGCGGCTAAAAAGTTTAATGCGGCTTGTACTTTGTGTTGATCAGAAACATTAAGCGGCAATAATAAATCGTCTTTGGCGATTAAAATACCGGCGCTGTTTCTGTGTTCAATAACGTGACAGCCAAAGTGCTGATGGTAAGCGCGTAGATTTGCATCAAGCTTTTGCGGTAAAAATACCTTAATGGGTTTGCATTGATTTTGGCTCACTTTTTTTAAGGTGGCGAGCGCCAGTGCAATTGTTAATTCAATAACTTGATTTATAACAGGTAATGGCTTGAGTTTTATTTCGAATGATAAAAATATATTTTGGTCATCTTCAAGTGTATGCGTGGTTAAATTAAGTGCGGGTGTATGTAAGTGTAGGTATTTAATTACCCACGTTAGCGCTTCACCTAAATCAGTTCCACTTTTAGCAGCGATAGCGATATGCCCTAAAATATTAAAGCTTTGTTTGCTAGCGAGTTTAAGGCCAAAACTTGGGCAGTTTAAGCTATGAGCGCAGTATTCTAAAAGCTCAGCATAATGGCGATAAGTTAAGCTTTGTGTTTCAAGGGAGTTTAACGCTACCTCAATGGCGCAATGGCGCATAATGCTTGTTGTATCACCACCTAGTTCGGTAATTAATGTATCAATTCCCTGCAAAGAAGTGGCTTTAATCAGGCTGCTCATAACAATTGCATTAGTGGAGAGGTGTCTAAAAATATCAAGTTTTCAGTAGATAATCCATGCAAAGTAGTTTTTTTAATGGGAGATTTTTTATGCATACCACTTCATTTGATTACATTGTGATTGGCGCAGGCAGTGCCGGCTGTGTTGTTGCCTCGCGATTATCTGAAAATAAAAATGTAAGTGTGTGTTTAATTGAAGCCGGCGGCCGTGATCAAAGTGCTATGGTGCAAATGCCTGCGGGAGTTGCAGCTAGTGTGCCTTATGGCATTAATAGCTGGCATTACAATACGGTGCCACAAAAAGAGCTTAATAACCGCTGTGGGTTTATGCCCAGAGGTAAAGTGCTTGGTGGTTCAAGTTCAATCAATGCCATGGTGTACATAAGAGGGAATAAAAAAGACTACGACAACTGGGCCGCTATGGGAAATACCGGCTGGGATTATACCAGTTTGCTGCCTTATTTTATCAAAGCTGAAAACAACAAAACCTTTACCAACAGCCCATATCATGGTGTAAATGGCCCCTTACATGTGCAAGAGCTGAGTTTACCAAGCCCAGTTAATCAGCTGTTTTTAAAAGCATGCCAAGAGCAAGGCGTGGCCCTTAATGACGATATTAATGCGCAGCAACAGCTAGGTGCGCGGTTATCGCAGGTCACTCAACATAAAGGGGAGCGTTGCAGTGCGGCAAAAGCGTACTTAACACCTAATTTAGCTCGTAAAAACTTAACCGTGCTCACTGACGCGCAGGTGCATAAAATTAATTTTTGCGGGAAATCTGCAACTGGTGTAACAGTTGCAGTTAATAATAAAAGCTTGGTGCTAAATGCCTATAAAGAAGTTATTTTAAGTGCCGGTGCGATTAACTCCCCACACCTTTTAATGTTATCGGGAGTGGGGCCTGCAGATCATTTAAAGCAGCATAACATTGAGCTTGTAACGCCATTAGAAGGTGTAGGCAGTAATTTGCACGATCACTTAACCGTTGTGCCATTATACAAAGCAAAATATTCGCAAGGCACATTTGGAATAAGTGCCAGTGGTGCGTTTAATATTGCAAAAGGATGTGTTGATTGGTTTGCCAAACGCGAAGGAAAGCTAACCAGTAACTTTGCCGAATCGCATGCGTTTATAAACTTATTTACAGATTCTATTGTGCCCGATGTGCAACTTGAATTTGTTATTGGGCTGGTGGACGATCACAGCCGTAAACTGCATTATGGCCATGGATACAGTATTCATAGCAGCATAATGCACCCTAAAAGCCGCGGCACTATTCGTTTAGCGGATGCCAACCCTTTAAGTGCGCCACTCATTGATCCTAATTATTTAAGCCACCCCGATGATTTACAGGTTATGCTACTTGGGCTTAAAAAAACATTGAGCATAATGCAAAGCAAAGCGTTTGATACTATTCGTGCAGATATGGTATATCCGCTTGATATTAATGATGATACGCAGCTTATTGAGTTTATTAGGCAAACAGCCGATACAGAATACCACCCCGTAGGAACCTGCAAAATGGGCCAAGACGATATGGCTGTGGTTGATAGCGAATTACGTGTTCACGGTGTGCAAAATTTACGAGTGGTAGACGCCTCTATTATGCCCAGTATTATTACCGGAAATACCAATGCTGGGGTAATAGCCATTGCAGAAAAAGCCGCTGATTTAATTAAGCTCGCCGCAATCTGTGATTAATTTGACTTATAAAACGCGGTTAACCATTGCTGCCAGTCTTGTTCTAGTTTGAGCATTTGCTGGTGTTTTTTAGCGGAAAAATGTTTGTTTTTATCCTCATCCGCTAAAAACGGCCCCACACGACAAAGCGGGCAATAATCATCAGTTAGATAATTCGGGGTTGTTAACATATCACTTAATTCGGGTGGTGTATTTTCACTAAATACATAGGTAATACCGCTGGTGTCTTTGACGTGTTTGTCACGGTCGACATTGCGAATTTTATAGCCATCAAAGCGACTGATATCGAATGGCATTTGTCCTTGGTATGCCGCGTTTAAATGGGTATTTAAACTCCCCTCAATATTCCACTCACGATACGGTTTAACATCTTTTGAGGTTATATAACATAACCCAGGGCCTTGAGGGTTCAAGGCAAACTCATTGGCATATTTTATAAATTGATGCAGTAACGCACGGTTAAGCACGTTCATGCTGTTATTACGTGTATTTTTCTCAAATGCGTCGCGACCAATAAACGCAGGAATAAGTGGAAATTGAAAAATCACCACATCAAAGCTGTTTAGGTGCTCGGCTAGTTGTTGCCAACATTGTGTGTTGGTGACATCAAATTCATTAAGCACATTAACGTTATGTGCTTTAAGTGAAGCAAGCGCGTTATCGGGGTATTTTTCTGTAAGAGTTGCAGCTGCATCATAGGTTGAGGCAACTAACTTTTGCGGTTTAATGTGGTTATAAAGCGCGTTTGAAAACGATAAGTCGCCATCACCTACCGTGAGTATGTTCCAATTTGGGTTTAAGTACATATTAAATTATATGTTTTTATTAGTAACAGGCGATGTGTCAGGATGCGGTGTACTAATCAGCTGTTGATGTAACCTATACATAGCTAAACGCGTTTTTAACCCTTCGATGGCAACTTGTTTAAGAATTAAGTTAAAGGTAATCAAAATAGCAAACACAATATGAATAGGGCCATGAGTAAAACCGGCTTGAGGGTCGTAAATGGCTAAGCCAAATAAAACAAACAACACCACCATAAATATTTCAATGAGCTGATTTGAATAAAAAGAAAGACGTCCTTCGCTTTTATGATCTTTTTTTATGCTTATGGCACAAAAAAACGGGATCACTTTAATTTTAAAAGCCGCGTTTTTTTCTACAAAATTCTCACCAAGGTCAGTAAGCTGTTGGCGTAATTGGTCTATCATGGTGTGTCCTCTCAATACAGTGCGCGGATGTTACCCTATTACAGACCAATGGTTAAGCCATGGCGTGTTATTTAGGGTAAATACTCATACCAATAATTAAGATATGACACACAAATACCACTGATGTGAGCACAAAACGCATTTTTTGATAATCTTTATGATAACCTTGCCACTGTATTGTGGCCTTTTCAAAAATCAGTACTAACCAAAAGCTCGCGCCTAACCACGCAAGCATCCACTCAATCGGTAAGAATGATAAAAACGGAATAGGAATGACCGGTAGCACTGCTTTAATCGCATCGGCAAAGCTTTGTTGGCCTGCATGCCATAAATTACCCGCCATAAACGCTAAAATAGCAATGCTGTAAAAACTAAAAAACTCTAAATTTACACTGTTACTGCCAACCATGAGTGGCCAGCCCACACAGCCTAAAAATGGCAATAAGCCCAAATAGCCAAGTTGAATGTGATTGACGAATTTTTCCATAAACGAAATGCCTTTAAAGGTTGTGTAATGTAAACCACGTTATTGTAGCAAGGATGTGCAGTGTAATCTTATTAAAATCTATATAGCGCAACTGACTATGAGTGGTAGTTGAGTTGTAACTGCTTTAACGCTTAAAAGTAAGCAGTAGATCACTCCTTGGATTTGCAATCTTAAAAATCGATTGTTTTAATCTAAACAATCAATTTTATTTAATTTCTCAATAGCCTTATTGTATTAATCAAGCCAACGCACAAGGCGTTAACTTTTTAAATACACTAAACATAAATGAGGAATACTATGAGCACTTCATTGATTAACACAAAATTACAACCTTTCAATGCAACAGCTTACCACAATGGTGACTTTGTAGAACTCACTGAAAAAGACGTATTAGGTAAGTGGTCTATCTTTTTCTTTTACCCTGCAGATTTCACATTTGTATGCCCTTAATGTTTCTTATCTATGTGTTGAAATTGAAATAGCGTAGATAGAATAGGCTATAAATAGATTAAGCCTTTCAACATATAGCTAAGAGCCATTATTCACTAAGTATTAATAAAAATGCGTAAACTTTCATAAAAAAAACAAACAACAGTAAAAAATAAAGAACTATTCTTGCTAACTGTTGAAATTTAATTATTTCAAAATTGGAGATCAAAATGATAAATAAAGTACCAGAAGTAATTTTTAAAACTCGTGTTCGTAACGATAATTTAGAAGGAGATAATCCTTTTGAATGGAAAGACTTGAGCACTCACGAAATTTTTTC
The DNA here is from genome assembly GCF_030407565.1 of Pseudoalteromonas sp. APC 3694. Classification (NCBI taxonomy): domain Bacteria; kingdom Pseudomonadati; phylum Pseudomonadota; class Gammaproteobacteria; order Alteromonadales; family Pseudoalteromonadaceae; genus Pseudoalteromonas; species Pseudoalteromonas sp. APC 3694. The sequence goes on along the minus strand of NZ_JASDDE010000004.1, from coordinate 113,818 downwards.
GAGTAAAAATGTTGTTCTATTTTCTTTGCCGGGAGCTTTTACCCCGACATGTTCAACATCACATTTACCTCGATTTGAAGAACTATATGATGAGTTTAAAGCGCAAGGTGTAGATGCAATTATTTGTGTCTCAGTTAATGATGCATTTGTAATGTATCAGTGGGGTAAAAGTCAGAATGCTAAAAATGTCTTCTTATTACCTGATGGTAATGGCGAGTTTACAAGAAAAATGGGGATGCTAGTTGATAAGTCTAATTTAGGGTTTGGTATGCGAAGCTGGCGTTATTCTATGTACTTAGAAAACGGTGAAATTAAAAAAGCTTTTGTAGAAAGTGACTATTCAGACAATTGCCCAACTGACCCATTTGAAGTATCAGATGCTGATACAATGTTAAACTACTTAAAAGCCAAGTAGCTTTAATATGGCATTTACTCATAAGGCGAAGAAGTCGCCTTATGAGTTCGATTTGCGCAGCATCCATGCTGCGGTATCCATTCGTCCCTGAATTTTAGTTCGCTTTTCCTGCAAGTTCAGTGTGTGAGCTGTTCCAACAGCTCAGGAAAAATTTGTGATGAATTTGTTTGTTTAGCAGGATGGGAAATGAGTGTGTTGCCACTTTATCTTTAACGCTGCATCCATGCAGCTATAGCCGACTTTTATAAATACCAATTAAGAAAGTTAATATAAGTTTAACTAGCTTGCTATCCTCTTTATGGAATGAAAATTGTCGAATATATTCGGAATTGTCATTCGAGTATGTAACATTCTCACCATTCTTTCATTAATAACCCTTGTTTTACTTCTTTTCAGGTTATTGACAATACACCTGTCTAATGAGGTATCAATGACTATTACATTTATATATTTTGAAAAGCCTAATTCAACAAGTTTTTGCCTATTTTCTAGATCATTGAAGTAAGTAGTATCAATCACAAAATTAATTTTTAGAGTTATGCAAAGTTCAATTAAAAGTAAAATATCTTGAAGAACTTTTTGTCTAATTTCGAATGAGCGTATGCAACCATATTTTGCTTCTCTAATGTTGTCACACGAGATAACAAAGTAGCCATTCAACTTTTCAGATATGTAAGTTGATTTTCCGGCTCCGGGAGCACCCATGATTAAATATGCTTCCATTCAGTCTTCACTCCCAAATATTCTTACCTTTGCATATATAGTAGTTAAACTCTTTTTTATATTTTGAGCCGTTGCACTGATGGCAAGTACTGGTAGTAATATTATGTTCGATAAACTTACGGTTTTGAGCACTAAACTTTGAAAGTCTCCTTAAAATAAATTGATAAAGCCCTTCCCATTCGATCATATCTTCCTTTGCACTTTTCCGGCCACTATTTTTTAAAAATGATAACCCAGACACTCCAAACAAGATCTTCCTATGGTCATCTTTTGATAGCTCGTCAATCGACATATTTGAATCAAAGATTTTCTCAGATGACAACTTGTTTAAAGCCTCTTTTAGTCGGAAAAACAGCTTTTTCATATCCTTTCGCAAGAATGTGGGGTAACACGAGATGTCTGTATATGCCTTTGTTGTGTCGAGTTCTAAGTTTTGAATTATTTCTACCTTACCACTTCCAGAACACTGTGGGCATTTGTGAAAATATAGATTAAAGAAGTCATCATCAAATTTGTCTAACCTTGAACCTATTACGTGGTTTTCATTGTCAATAACTCTCAAAGAGTAACGAGTCATATCTCCATTTCTCTTTAGAATAATAATTCCAGCTCCAAGCTCAAAAGCTAACTCTAAGCTTTTAGTTGGGATAAATGTATCCCAGAAGTTTTTAGAAGACGATACTTGTAGTAGCTCTTTTAAAGGTAGACTGACCCCATCTACTAAACAACTTTCAAACCCTAGTTTAACCAGATTAGTTGTGAGAGATTTAAGCTCACTATAGGGTACAGAAGATGAGTTTAGCAGCAGAGGGTATAGTGGATTGAAGTAATATGTACTATCTGCTTCAAAGTTAATAGCTTCAATGAGGCTTTGTTTATCATAAAATATTTTGGTATTTATAATATCCTTTACTTTAAAGCTCCCTTTGAACTCTTTTTGTGCCAAAAACGCTAAATCTTCTTCATTAAAATGAAACTTCTTAACATCCAAGTTTTTTAGTGAAGTAACAGTATTAAAACTGAAATCATTTGAAACATCTAGATGATATTGTGTGCTGTAATCGTTAAAAATAACTTTACCACCTAATTCACCAGCTTTCGGGCCTACCTCAATCAGATAGTCGCAGCTCAGAACTACTTTGGGGTTATGCTCGATAATTAAAATAGTGTTATTAAGATGAGTTAGTGATTTAAGTTTTGAGAATATGTGTAACGAATCTTGGTCGCTTAACCCCCTCATGGGTTCATCCAACAGCATTAAGACATGATCATTTTTAGAATTAATAACAGTAGCCATTTCAATCAAATATTTAGCCATTTTTAATCTTTGAGATTCACCTCCACTTAAAGTAGAAGTAGTTCTTCCCAAAGATAGGTGGCCTAACCCTAAACTAATTAACAGCTCAATTACTTCTTCGAACTCAACATAAATTTGACTATTCTTTAACTCTACAACTGTCATTGACAGATATTCATTTAGAGTGTTATTTCCAAAGTAAACATAATTGGCTAGAGGTATTAATTTAGTACCAAGGCAAGATTGACAGCGCCCTGAGTCAACGAAACCTGTTCCATTACAAATTTTACACATTCCAGCTTCAGTATTTGAAGAAAAATGCTCCTTATTCAAACAAAATGAGCAAGAAATAGGCTGACTGGCAAAAATAGCCCTAAGAGGCTCGGAAACCTTTAGATAAGAAGCTATGGTAGAACGAATATTTCCACTAATTTCGGTTTGTTCAAGTAAGGCTTTATGTTGAAAATGTTTGCTTTCATCCTGAACAATATCAAAAAGACCTTTTGCCAAACTACTTTTTCCACTACCAGATATACCAAAAATTGCATTTAATCCGTTTAGCAATATATTCACGTTTTGATTTTTTACAAAATTATAGTTAATCCCTTCAAATGTACATATTTCATTACTGCTTTGTTTATTAGGCTCAGGAAAGTTTATGAAAGAAGGTAAACTTTCACTGATATAACCACCATTAACCCCACTATATGGGCCTAAAGTAAGGCTATAATCTGAGTTTTTGATAACATACTCTGAGTGATCAACCAGCAAAACAGTATTCTTCTGTGCTAAGCCTCTTAAGACAATAAATAAGTTTGATATATCTTTAACACTAAGCCCTTTTGAAGGTTCATCAATTATAATTAGCGAGTCTTCAATTTCATCTGTCAAATACTTAATAAGTTTAAGTCTTTGAAGTTCTCCACCGCTTAAAGTTGTTGAACACCTGCTTAGCTCAAACTTCGGGAGACCTAGTAACTTAAACTTTTCGTTGATGACTTCAAGTTGATTGAATTCAAGAGCTTTTGCTAGTGTATCAATATCCATTGATAGCATGTCTGCTATGTTAAGTCCTTTATAATTTACCGCTCGTGACTGGTAATTAAAACCTGTACCTTCACAACAATCGCATCTCCCCTTAATAAGGTAATTTGAGATATTACTATTAGTTCCTTTACTAAGGAGCTTGGGTTCTATGTAGCGCTTAAGCTCTTCTTGCAGTGGCCTCTCTAATTTGGCGAAGGGGATATCAAGAGAAGAGCCAAATGTTTTAACTATTTTTCGAATGTCTGAATCTTGGATATAACAATATTTGTATGCAGTACCATTGTGCGGCAAATTCAAAAAGGTTGAGTCAAGCGGATTTTCATTTATCAACGAGTCGAAATCCACTTTGGTAACATATCCTTTTCCAACACATTTGGGACAAGAACCATTAAAGTCGCCTAAAGTTGATGTGCTAAATAATGGTGGTCGCTTAGTGTAATACTCTTTAAGGCAAGCACAAAATGTCTGTTTGGAAAAGTTATAGAGCAACTCCTCTTTGCAGTATAGCTTCAGCTTTTTAAATTCAGTTATGAGGCTAAAATTAAAGCTATCAAAATCAATTATGCAATCAATCGTGAGCTTTTTATTAACATTGAGTTTTTGGATGTAACTTGCATCCCTAATAACTCTTTGCCCTGCAACTAATATGCTATTTGACTTTAGCTTTTGAAGCTGCTCTCGTAAATGTACTTCATTTGGATATTCATGAGTTATTAAATTATACCTTAGCTCTGCATTAGGATGTTTTTTTAATAATGCCTTGATGACTTCTTCAGATACGAAGTTACTTACTTTTATTGAACACTTACTACACCATATCTCCCCTTTGTTGACCAATTGCGTCTTCAATATGTTATTAACACCGGAGATCGTTGATACATTAGATTTCTCTGTTTGCTTTGGTGATTTCTGGCCTATATAAATCGTTTTATATGGATTAACGATTGAATCGAATTTAGGTCTAACTAAAAGATCATAATCCGTACTTTTATTTTGAAGTCTTTCCTGACGTAAGTATGCCCCATATACAACTGACTTGACTAAAGTTGACTTACCAGAACCATTAATTCCATTTATAACCGTGATGCTATTCTCTTTAATACTTGCACTGATGTTTTTTAGATTATTTTCATAGGCATTAACTATAGTTAGGTCTTGCAAAGCGACATCCTTATTCTATTTTCTAGGTTTTAGCATCACAAAAAGTAATTTATGCTCCTCGGTAGAAGTTAACAACTCATTAATGCTTTTAAACTCACCTTTTTCATTCGGTACATATTTCAAAGGGTAGTGTACAGGTAGCCTTTTAACTGAAACTCTATAACCTACTCTAAAAAAAGCAGATGCAATATCTTCGGCAGAATAGTCATGTGCAGGATAAGACTCTTCAGATAGAACGGCCTTCTTTCTTTTTTTCCATGTTGGGTTATTTACGTGACATCCCATAGTGAATATATAATACCCTCCATCTCTTAATACAGAAAAAGTGGTTTTAGCGTGTTCTAATAGGTTTGGTAGGGTGTAAACTACTTCTTGAGAAAAAATGAGATCGAAGTTTTCCGAATTTGTTCCACCTAAATCTACCTCCTTTTCAAAAAGCATATTTTCTTCGGCTTCATTTGAGCAAAGTTGCAATAAATCTTCGTCAATCTCTATACCAGTAAGATTTAAATCTGGTTTAAAATGATTTAGTAAATGTAAAAATTTTCCGTTGCCAGAGCCGAAATCTAATATATTATTTACTTTATGGAAATTAATAAGCTTCTTCGCTTCAATGAGCATTGAATACCAGAACGGGAAGCTTTTATCATTCTTAATATATTTAGGTATGTTGAAAGTTTCCATATCTTATCGAGCGAAACTTACTAGTATTTCTCTACTATTCAGTTTTCCATTTGTCCCTAGTTCAATCGAGCACTCATCTCTATCATGCAGAGTTTCTTTATTGTTTTGTATTAAAATATCGCCAACTTCTAAGAAAAGAGCCTTTTTTATGCCGTTAGCATATTGTAAGAAGTCAAATATCATTTTGCTTTCTTCATAAGGTTGTTTTTCGTTTTTCTCTTTGTAATAAAAGTTAATTCTTTCAAAATCGAATCTCACTTTATAACCATCGCTATCTTTAGATAAAATAGGTTCTTTAACCACCAACCTCTTTTTATTTTCACCATCATAATTAATTCCGTAAGAACACATAGGAACAGGAACTGTTAGTAATGAATTTAACAAATCGGGATCTTTAAACTTAAGCTCTCGAATCAATTCCCTGATGAGGACTATTCCGTTGTGAACCTTAAAAATAGGGTCTTCCTTTATAACTTGTATAAAACCAAATTGTGGTTGTCGTTCAATGTCAATAGCATCATCATTATGCAAAACTAATTGGTTTCTAGAGCATCCTGTATAATCACAATCAATTTTGATCCCTGTGTGCTCTATTACGCCATAATACTCGCCAAAACAATTTACTAAAGCAGTAAAGAAGAAATTGTAATTGCTTAACTCCCCGCCTCTAAATTGAACAAATTTATCTTCTTTTAGGATTTTTTTTAAAGATGTTAATAAATTTGAAAATTTAGTGCTTTTGCTGAGTATATCTATTGTTTCTTCGGGGGATTGTGATGATTTCAGGAGAGTTTTTAACTCTGCCTGAAGTTCATCTGATATTTTTAATATCGCCATTTATCTACAACTACTTCCATTGCCAGAACGACAACCACATGAAGCTGCTAAGTTCCCCTCAAAGCCCAGTTCACAATGACCAAAGTGATGAAGGTATAGTTTCTTAGTTAAGGTAAAGCCAGATTCAAGAACTGATTCATTTTCTTGCTCAGTTAAGCCAAAATATGGGTAGTGATGAATAAACTCACCTTTGATCAGGTTACAGTCATTCATATACTTTCTGGTATCTAATATATGAACATGCCAGAACTCATCTACCAACTCACTAGGAGCAAAAGATAAGTTTTCATACAATGCTTGAAGAGCTAACCACTCTTTGTAAAGCTTAATTGTATAGTTAATTTTGCTAACAGACCATCCGTACTCTTTTTCTAGCTTATAGCCATGAGGAGTGAAATCTATTGTATCAATTCTCGACATTATGGAGTCTACAGTCGATTGTTCTACAAAGCTTGATTCATCAATAACAGTGTTAATCTCTGCTCTTGAATTTGTTTTAAAAGCCTGTGCTTTTGATTGAGAATATGTGCTATTCATTATCTATTCCTTGTTTGAGCGATGAGGAACGATCAATCTACCTAAACAAATGATTTTTTTCAATGCTATATCGCTTATGCAATGCATTTAATATCAGTTAAATTATCTTTAATTGATGAACAACAACTTATAATCTCAAAATTAGTAGTCTGGTCGATTCAGTCACTTGTTTACTAGACACCTCATAGCTAGATAAAATGACTAAAAATCATTCCGTGCTATATAGGCATAAGCCCTGAAGTGATGGTTTCAGGGCAAGCTGATATTAGCTAATTTCAGGTTTGTTATTGTGTGGACCAAGAAATCGATCACCATTGAAGTGAATCATATGGTCTGGATTATCAGCAATCCAAACTTCTGTCTCCCACGCAATATCAGCAGCGTTTTTCCGAAACTCAGCTCTGTGAGGAAAAGCGGTGACATAAACTCGCCCAACAGTACACCCCTCAAGAGCTTCTTCTAATTCAATCCATCTTTTGGGGCTTACAGGTCCATGACTTGTTACTGCTTCAATTAAAAACAACCATTGACGTTTCTCATCATAAACAACAACGTCTGGTAGTTTGTCGTGAGACATTGGCGGAACTTTAAGTGATTCTAAATACACAGTTTCTAAAACCATATGTTTCCCCCCTTCATCACGGCTACTTGCGGTATCACCGATATAAAGAACTTTACCACCTTCACCAACAAATCTAGGGCAAAATTCGTGAACAATATCAGCGTGAAGCTGATTGTGAGCGCCCGGTGATAGTTTTATCTCATTACCATTAGGTAAATGAACAGGAATTTTTTCTTTATTGATAGTTCGCTCGTACATAGCTTGTAGAGTAGGAACTTTATCAAGGAATTTTTGAACTAATTCCTCCCAATTTCCACTAGGATAAGCATGTAGAATCTCGATGATAGGCTGATTTAATGAGTAGTTATTGTCCTTGCTATTCGTAGCTCTTGCAGGGTTATCTCGATTTCTATCGACAATCTGAGCTTGATCAAATTGGTGTAACGTTTGTCTTCTAATCGTTTCGCGAGAGTTTGGTTTGTAATCTTTGCCATACTCTGAGCGAATAAAATCCATAATATTAACGGTCGGCAGGAGTGGTGCATTTGCTACACTCCAATCGTCATTTGGTTTTACATTAGCAAGAGCTAGAAAGACCCAAGCAGATCTATCGTTGCATTGCTGTTTTGGTAAGCCTAAGGCTTTGAGAATTTCTTTAGCTTGTTCTAGTTTTTTATCTCTCATTTTTTGATTTTTCAGCTATTCAACTAATAGGTTCCACAATGTAACCTATGTGCAGGTTTTTTTCTTCCTTTTGTTCAGGTTTTTTGCGATACTCCTTAATCAATGAATTACTGTATAAATGATCAAGTATGACTAAGTTAGCTCAAAAACTCCCCCTCAATTTAAATGACATTGCTGATGTAAACCGAGTTGAAGCAAATGGGAACCTTGACGAAAAACTTAGAGGTAAGTTAGGACAGTTTATGTCTTCAGCTTCCGTATCTATGCTTCTTGCAGATATGTTTGAAAATGTTGAAGGTGAACATCGTCTATTAGATGCTGGTGCAGGTGTTGGCTCGTTAACGGCTGCTTTTGTAGAGCGAGTTAAAGGTAGTGCTACAAGTATTGAGTCTACTTGTTTTGAACTATCAAGCGTAATGACTCATTATTTGGGTGATACTTTAGATCAATGTTCAAATACTTGTGCAGAGAATAATGTTCAATGGGGTCAAACAGTTATTGAAGAAGATTTTATTCAACATTCTGTGCAAACACTTCTTAGTGAGGGGTTCACACCAAACTACAACAAAGCGATTCTAAATCCACCTTATTTAAAAATTGCTGCAAAAGGCGAAGAGCGTAAAGCTCTTAAGCAAGTTGATTTTGAAACAGGGAATTTATACTCAGCATTCGTAGGACTAGCTATTATGTTACTAGAAGATGGTGGTGAGCTTGTCGCGATCACACCACGCTCATTCTGTAACGGCCCTTATTTCAATGACTTCCGTAAGATGCTACTGGAAACTTGCTCACTAAACAAAATACACGTTTTTAATAGTCGTAAATCAGCGTTCAAAGCAGATAAAGTTCTTCAAGAGAATGTTGTGTATCACTTAACGAAAGGCGAGCCACAACGAGATACTGTGATTGTAAGTTCAGGCTCTTGTGCAGAAGATCCTAATCCGTTTGTTTATGAAGTGCCTTTTAACAAAGTAGTAAGTGAAAGTAATCCAGATAAATTTATTCACATTATCACTGATGATGAAGAACAGAGTGTTGCGACTAGAGCTGGTAGTTTGCCATGTTCACTTGAAGATCTTGGTATTCAGGCAAGTACAGGTAAAGTTGTAGACTTCCGAACTAGAGAAAATCTAAGTACTGACTTTGTTGATGGTTCTGTTCCTTTGATTTTTCCTCAACATCTACAAAAATGTGCAATTGAATGGCCCATTGAAAATGCTAAAAAGCCAAATGCATTGCTGAACAATGAAAGTACCGCTAACCTGATGGTTCAGAATGGTACTTATGTTCTTACACGCAGATTAACAGCGAAAGAAGAAAAACGTAGAATCGTAGCTTCAATCTATACGGCTGATGTAGCAGACGTTGAAGTCGTAGGTTTTGAAAACAAAACCAACTACTTTCACGCATTAGGCGAACCATTACATGATGGTCTAGCTAAAGGTCTTTGGGTATTTTTGAATAGCTCGCTAGTAGATAAGTATTTCCGTCAAATGAACGGTCATACCCAAGTAAACGCTACGGATCTGAGAACGTTACGTTACCCAACTAGAGAACAACTTATTGATATGGGTAACGATGTTGATTTTGAAGAGTTTAACCAAGAATATGTAGATCATATTATCGAGAATTTTCTTTGAGTTCTTTCTGTTGATCAGCAAGTCGAATGATTTTAATTCAACTGTTTTTGGGAAAATTTTCTAATAACAGCAATACTAATTCTCTTTGAAAATACTGATATTTGTCTTCAATATTCAGATTATAAATTTTATGGAGATGCTTTTCGCCAGTATATTGTCTGATTCTATCTATGTGTTTTTTCTCAAAGACATAGATTTTGTCAGCCCAATCCAGCATATCTTCAGTACAAAGAGTTGTGCCTACCTTGCTTACATATTTTTCACTTAAACCTGCTGATTTATAATTGTTCGACTTATCAATCGCTAGAAAAAGTTCTTCAGCGGTTTTACTGCGCTGAACATTAGCAGTACATAGAAATAATATGTTCATCTAACGTCCTGCGAAATATTCATTGAATTCATTTGCTGAAAAAATTTTAAAGTTATGTTGATAGCCTTCGTCTAATTCAATTTTTTGCCAACAGCCAAAGCTTAATCTCGATATTTCTTGATCATTAGCTAGTCTTTTTGCGGAATAAAATGATTCACGATCATGGATGTTCACAGCAACAAATAGTTTTTGGCATAAATGTGAGACTAATTTTATTTGTTTTTTCACCTCTGAACCTGCGTTTGAACCACTAGCAAAAATCACTATACAATCTGCTCCCATTAAACCGACTTCGTGCAATAAATTCTTAAGGTTGGATGGTTCTGTCCAGTCAAAATTTATGATACCGCCAGCCACACTAACTAACTCATCTATTGAAACCATCTGTTCGATGGGACTAGGGTAATTTTCTCGAATAAAACTAGAGCAAGCTAAAAATTCATTTTGATAGCAAATGAAAACTTTCAAGAAAGGCGGAATTTTATTTATTATTTGATTTATTAAAAGCTGTTCGCCAGAGCCTAAAGCATTGCCGAGGATTAAGTATCCTCTAGCGTTTGACGGCATCTTTAAATCAAGGGGAGAAACGGATGAATCGTCAGGCTCATATTGATTTATCAAGTCTTTCTTAAACTGTTCAATATCTGAAATAGGTGACTGATTTATTGCATTAACCTCTTGAGTCATTTATCTATCTTATAATTTATAAATACTAATCTGAAACATTGTAACTATTTGAAAAATAAAGTAAATAACACACAATGAGCACCGTATCATGTATTACATATGCAATAAGAAAGTAACTTGTTCTTTTTATTAAAGATGTTAGTTAAATCATTTTGTGTAATGATTTTAAAATTGTTTAAAAAGGTTAGTAATCGCAAATAAATCAGCCTTAAATAAGCGCTTTTCGCTTATTTAACATCTTTCTACTTTTGTGCTTTTATTGATTCGACACCTTTTCGTAAAGTACTGTTTGTCGCTATCTCGTCCACCCATAGATCTTCGTTTCGTATTATGGTTTTCAGCGCTAAGTTTGAGAATGCTTGGTTTCGTACTGTTCTGATGTATTTATGAGTAGTTGATAACTTTTCATGTCCTAACAGCCCTTTTAAGAAAGCGTGGATGTCACCATCGTTGTCGATATGAATATCAATACCTGTTTCTTGTCTGTACTTCACTAAACGTAGTGATGCTCCTGTATGCCTCATGGCATGGGGTCTAACATTGATATTGAGAGGAAGTATTTCTTTTTGGTAGAGTGCTTTTCGTGCATCTCTAAAAGCTTTCTGGTACATGCTTTTTGAAATTGGCGTTCCATCTTCCTTTATCCAGAGAATATCTGAGTCTATCTTGTAGCGACTGTCTTTACCTGCTTTAGTAGATAAGTATGTAGTTTGAAATTTTAGTTTCCTATCTGCATAAATAGTAATGTCAGAGTTAGGCATCTTTGCAGTTAAATACTTATCAGATATTAATTTCATCGTTTGAATATCAACATCAATTTCCCTTTCAATTTGCCCTTTACCTATGAATTTTAAGGTTTGATGCCTTATGTCTTTGGTATACATCTCTCCCCAAGACATAAATTTAGGGTTCAGTGTGTTTGACGTATGTGGGAAATATGTGATTAACTCATTGAGTCTTAGGCAGGTGTCAAATTGTACTTTCGCCATAACAGCGTATACGACATCTATTTTTCTCAGCTCACTAATGAGTGCTCTCATTTGCTCAATATTTAGTACTTGAGAGTTGTAAGAGCTAACTCTCTTTATTCGTTTATCGTCTATTAATGGATCTTTTTCGTATTCTGTTTCAGTGCTTTCTTTAGTGTAGTTGAGAAAGTCTCCCTCTTGCTCTGCGTCACTCAGCATTCTTTTCGTACTGACTTTGCTCGGTAAATCCATAAGGTTTGGAACATTAATTTTATCTAGATATTTATAGAATAATCGCCAAGTAGATACATAGTTACTTATGGAACCTTCCTCTGTACCCTCTTTTCTCATGGTCTTTAGAACAGAGAGCATAAATCCGTAGTTTGCACTCAAATATGAAGTATCCAATAGAGAACATATATTAAGCCAATACCTTATGTGGTCAGCATAGTTTTTTAATGTCGTATTAGTTATTTCTTCAAGTTCTTCATCAATAAATGAAGGGTGGTTAAAGCGCATTAGCAAAAATTCATTTGCGTGTTCGTGCAGGAGGCCAGTGTCTTTAATTAAAACCATTGGAAACTTAGAGTCAGCTCTTTTTGTTACTGTGACTTCGGACAAAAGGTATTTGTCAGTTGTTCTTAAAACTGAATCATCGTCACTTTTCGGAAAATCTACTACGTTACTCATATCTCAAAACCAACTTCTCGCAGCTTATAGTTAAAGCCCCTTTTAAGGCTATTGTTTATGGACTCTGGCATTGTAAGAACAATAACTTTTCTTTTAGCTCTGGTTATAGCGGTGTATAACCAAGACCGATCTACCAATTCAAAATTCTCAACAACAACAATGACAACATCAAACTCTGAGCCTTGGGAAGCATGACAAGTAAGAGCGTAACCATGTTGCAAAAGATATTCTCCACCGTGGCTATTTGTGACTTGCTCTTTGGGAATAACAACTAGACCTTCAATATCAAAATCGACTTCAATAATTTCATCATTACCACCAATCACAACGCCTGTTGAACCATTTACTATGCCAAGCTCTTCGTTATTCGCTTTGTAAACGACAGAATCTCCAACACGAAAATGTGGCGCACAAGCTACAATTTTTCGATTCTTTGTTATTAGCCTATGTAACTGAAGGTTAATAGTTGCAACAGTTCTAGTTCTCGCTGCTATGATATGTATAGATTGAGCACTTAAATGAAGCTCATATTGACGAATTGATTGCTTTTCCATTTCATCTAGTGATCTGCATTCAATAATATTTACTTCTTTAGAGTGTTCAAAAGTTTTGCCAGCTTTAATAGCCTCAGATGCTTCCAGTATATTTTTTGTTGAACGGAAGTTCTGAGTTAACTCCACCTTAGGTACAAATTCTGACTCCATTAACTTGTGGTAAACAAGTCCCGGACCGACTGGCGATAATTGCGCCCAGTCCCCAACAAATACCAACCTAGCTGGTCGCTTCTCTAAAACTTTTAATATTCTATACATTGAATGTATATCTACCATTGATGCTTCATCTATCAACACTAGAGGGGTTTGAAATTGATTGAGGTAGTCTGGGTTATATTCTATCGTTTTAAGCAATTTTTCGATAGTCATCGCATCTTGCTCTGTCTGCTGAGCTAGTCTTCTCGAAGCTTTGCCGCTTAAAGCGACCTGTAAAACGCTATTACCAGCGTTTGTTATTAGGTTATGCGCACAGTAGAGTACTGATGTTTTTCCAGTGCCAGCTCCTCCTGAGACGCAAGAAACGGCATTGCTTAAAACAACTTTGACAGCTTCTCTCTGCTGATGACTAAGGTTGTGCCCTCCCGGTATCGTATAATCTTCTAACTCGCTCTCAGAAACAGTGATATTTAAAATCCCTTGCATTAATCTGGTTTTAATTTGCTCCCTAACATAATTTTCCATGATAACTGCTGAGGGCAAAGCAAACATCCTGCTATAAAGGCGATCTGTATCACTAAGGTCATTAAAATTTGGCGGTTCAGTAACTACAATTCTGGGGTCAGGTGTCTTTGATTGATCGAGGGCTAATACAATGGACTTGATAACAAGATCTTTACCAACTAATTTCTCTAGATCTTTAGAAAAGTTTAGCGGACTTGTTTGTGTTGAGCCTTTTTTTAGATGGGTGAAGAGGACATCTTCAACAGCACATAAAAGCCTTCGCTTATCATCCCTTTTAATTTTCAGTGCTGATGCAAATAGCTCTGCCTGTTTAAAAGTTCCGAAAGCCCATATTCTGTATGGGTCATCCCTAAGCTTGTTTTCTGTTTCGTCTTTATAGAAGGAGTATGCTTTTTTAGCAATTTTAATAATTGCACTTATTTCCTTTTGAGAAATATCTTTTAACACCTCCCGTATAAACTTTATAAGCTCAACTTTCCCTGCTTGTTTATGCCAATTAAAACATATTACTTCAGCAATATTTTTTGAGACGTTTCCTTGTTTTTCAATAGCTGAAATGTCTCTTTTCTCGATTAGGTTTAGAAGGTCATTTCCTAAATTAACAATTAATTTATTAGCTGTCTTCTCACCAACTCCATTTGTTGAAATAAGAAAACTTTTAATTAAATCATTACTTACATCACATAATTCTACAGATGATGCAATTACCTGCTCACCATACTTATAGTTTAACTCTATTTGTCCAATGACTTGAACATGCTCACCTTGTTCAAAATGAGCGTGAGAATGGCTTAAAACAACTTTAATAGCCTTTTTTTGAGTTTGAACCCTAAAGATTTGCTGGTCTTCATGACTGTAGAGCACATTAGATATTGTACCTGCGAAAATGACTTCTTCCATTAATGCGCACTTCCTTGTTTGAATGCAGTTAAACCTTGTGACAACAATGATTTTTGTTGGTGTTTTAACTCTGCCAACTCTTGCTTTGTTTCTTTTAGCTCTTCCCGCAATAAAACAACTTCTTCACTTTTTTCTTTGAGTTGTAGACGCATTGCAGACAATGCCCTGTTGGTCATTGTATCTTCCATCTCGTCTAGTGCTGATTCTCGTTTATAGTCAATTGACTTAACTTGCTCCTCTGCGATTAAAATATCTATGTTGGACAACATTTCTGCTAATTCAGCATCAGAGCTAATAAAGCTAGGGAGGTACTTAACTTCTTCAGGCGATATGTCTAAAAAATAAGCCCAGATAGCTTTTCGGTATAAAAAGCCCTTGGCATTTTTAGGCCAATAATACCCATCTTCATCTAGTCTTTCTTTTAAAAAAGAGGTGAAAGCTTCTAAATTCTCGTTGTGTATTTGGCAGTTAGTTTTAGGTTTAGCAATGATTTTTCCTACAACCCGTAGTACTTCCTCAGCTTCCTTGACTTGCTTAACAAAAGACTGCCTTATGTTGTCTGGTGTTATGCCATACCCAACAGCGGACGCTAATTTATTCTTATCTAATCTGCTCTTCTTTTTATCAAGCCATTTATCAGCATTCAGGCAATCATTCGAAATGATATTATCAAGAACTTCTGTTAATAGAATTCTTCTTAATTGTCCTAGCTCTCGTTTGCCTAGTTGATTATCGTTATCCGTATACTTTTGTAATAAAACCTCTTTAGTATTCATTGTCATCCCTCACATAAATAACCTCATCGATCTCTTCAAATGAAGGGTCTACTTCTTCAACTGAATTAAATTTATTTTCAAGAATGTCAGGATCTATTTTTTTATGGCTTCTTTTTAAGTTTCTTGCTGCGAGTGTTACATAATCAGTTAAGAATCGAACTACACAAATTTTCACATCATTTGCTTTTTGAGATTGCATAATCCAAGTTGCTCTTTCTCCTGCTGTAAGGTTTGTGGCATCTATGATTACGGCATGTCTATCTTTATATAAGTCCTTCTTTTTTGCCCAAGTTGATTTTCCCGAACAAGGTGGGCCTACCAAAAGGTAGACGCGCTGGGGCACTTTTCTCTTCATGAGTCGTGCAAATTCCGCTCTAGCTGTAGACCATGCTTTATCTCTAGCTTTGGAATTATGGAAATTATACTTGCCATCATGTTCTAGTAGCGAATCAGGTGAGATTATAGTTATCGTAATATCTGAAATTGAAGCTAAGTTTCTTTCTGAAATGATATTTGATTCTGTTGCTATGGCCTGTAGATGGGTTTTCTCAGCCATGAGCTTTAAGACTTTATCTTTAGAGCGTTCAAGCTGAGCTTGCAAATCAGTTTTATCTTTCAATAGTTGATGGTTTTGATCAACAGACTGTTTATACTTTTGAATTTCAGAAACCGCGTGCTCATTTAGTTTTTTCTTATTGCTTACAAAGTTTTGATTAAAGTCTACAACCCGATCATGAAAACTTTTGTATCGAGCTGCGATATCAGGAGGGCACTCTATATGCCCATAAACATAATTGGTATCAACATTTGCAAGATCACAAATAACTTTCATAGTAGCTATTCCGCGTATCTTGTTGCTATTTATAGCAATAACTGACTGCTCAGCAAAAACAGTTTCTAATCTCAACAGCCTTTCTTCATTTGTTTTTGGCTTATTTTTGTTGCTTTGTTCTTCCATTAAACAGCCTCCATTTCAGATTTAATTTCAGGGTAAACCTCTAGAAGCGGTGGATAGTACAAATCAATAAAATGCTGTGCTTCAGCATCTAAATTATTTGTAGAGAATTGCCCAACGCCTTTAAGGTAACTACAGTAAAATCTAAATGATTCAAGCAATAGCTGAGCCATTGGATTATCAAATAAAAAGGAATGCTGGCAATCAGAACCTTGGCAGTTATCTAGATTAGGTAAGTAGCTTGCTTGTAAAGCTCTGGCAAAACGTACGTCAATATCAGATTCTTTCATTTTGATTTGCTCTTTCTTTGCTGCGCATGGTGCTGGTTTAGTCGATTTCGTATTGCGCAAGCAAATAAAGCCTAAGGGAGTTTGCATTGCTAGCATTTCCCCATTTCTGATCCTTGCAATAAGAATATTTTTTATATGCTCCTTTAAGGTTGTTTGCATTTCCTCACCAACGAGCGATTGGTTTTCTAGTTGAAGCTTCTGCCTGATCATCTCAACACCCTCATGATAGCTAGCTTTAGCTCCCCCTGAAAACTTTCCTTTTACTATGGCCTCGCTCATATTTTCAGATAAGTTAATGTAAGTTGCCTGTTGGATGTTTTGTCTTTCTTTTTTTACTTCCATGTTATTTTTTAAGTAATGATCAGGCATTATTTCATTGGTGTGAGCAAACAGCCTTTTTACAATTAATACGGCTAATGGTGAGTTGGTTCCAATCCATTGTGCAAGGGTTACTCTGGCTCTATGACAGACCCCATCTTGGTTACTATCGGCATTGACTTCATCTAATAAATCAATATCAAAACAATCAGTAAAGCTTTTAAGAATACTGTTTAACATGTAACTTTGATTGATTTCCCAATATTTACCCTTCATAAATAATCTTGCTAATAAATTATTTACTTCTGCTGGTGCGAAGTTGATAGCATTAAGGAATTCAATAGCTTGAATGGTTATAGGTGGAGCGGGTATTGGATAATCTTCCTTTCGCACTTTTTGAATATCAGTAATAATATAATGTATAAGATCACTATCAGGGTCTTTTACCCAACAATCTCTCAGCAACGAAAGTCTGATGTCAATGTTGCGCAATCCAGTTGTAAAAAGAATGATCCAAACTGATGCAGCCAAGCATCTTTGATGAAGGTTATTAAACCAATAGCTATTCGGAACACTTTCTTTTAAATCTTTATATTCGGCATATAGATCTGGAAATAAAGCGATTGCTGACTCGTTTTCATTTAACGTATTACTTAATTTGGCAGTATGTTCAAGATTGAGCTGATAAAATGCAGTATCTAGCTTTTGAGATTCTTTATAAGCTTTGTCGAACTCACTAAAAATACAGGTGAATGATTTTGAATGCTCTGAGAATATCGGTATAGCGCGATCAATAATTTTGGCTACTGTTTCGCTAGAGTATGCTTCATATGAACGAATTGAAATTCTGGTAGCTTCACTGCCAATTAACTCATTAATATATTTTTGAAGAGGTGATATTTCGCCAGTCGTGGACTTTATCTTTGACCAAGGAACTTTGATATTAAACAGTGCAAAAGGTAATTCTTTGAATATTTTCTTACTAGTTGAAGCAATCCAACTCCAAATTCTAAAATATTCTTGAGAAACATTTTTTTCAATAGATATCATCTCGACACATAGGGAGTGTAGCTTTTCGGAACTGATAACTTCAGAAGGTACAAGAGGCTGATTAAGCTTGCCACACAATATATGCTCTCTGCCGAGAAGTGCGCTCCAAGCCCTAACTACAGCGCCTAGACCTTTAGCAGCATCACTAGAGCTATATTTTAAAACTTGAACCCTCTGATATATTAGGATCTTAAAAAATAAAATGAGTGGATAATTGCTATTGTCTGGAAGCATCATTTTCCCCCAGTTGATATAGCTTCCGACTCTATCAGTACCCCATATATCATCTGAAAAATTAACACCACCAAACCTAGTCATGGGGTACTGCTCATATTTTTCTTCAATTGATTTGATCGCTTTCCATTGATTAACACCAATTAACGCTTTCTCTTCATTGTCTATGGAAGTATAAAATGATGATCTTGAGTAAATATCTTCTGCTAAATTTTGCATTATTTAATCTCTACGATGTTAATTTTTGGATGGACAATTGGTGGCAGAAGGTGTGTTTCTGGGTCTTCCCATGCCCGTACAGCTTGATTGAAAGCTAAGCTATGCTTTTCTTGCCCATTATTAGATTTGCTTTTAAATCGCTCGATGACTTCCCTTGCAAGGTTATGTTTTACTTCATAATGGGAGCTGTATAGTTCTGGGCTGTTTTTCAACAGTTGCTCGTATTGAAAGCACCTATAAATTATTCTTGGAATGTGTTCTTCATAGACAACAGCTCTAGAACAACCTAAACACATATCAAACTGATTGCAGTATTCTGTATTATAGCTTTCGTTATGATCAGGATTGTATGGGTCCGAACAATCACATAAATAGCGTTGCTCTCTTTCTCCGCTGGGTGTTTCGCCATTTGTTTTAAGTTGAGCTGCAATTTTCTGGTAGTTTTCGATGAACTTTAGTTGAAGACCAACTATGGCACTGGTAAGCATACCTTCTGTTTTACTTGATTGAAGTAAATAGGTAAGAGGAATAGTGTTTCTTAGATCTTCTCCTATTGCTTTAATCAAATCATCTTTAGTATTGATGCCTTCGAGATATTCAATAAGAATTTCACCTGACCATACCTTTCTAAACCTACTTGTCTCAAATTCATTTAGTAATGTGCCATTCTCATCTTTTAAGTAACAGTTGATCCGAAAATTTTCTCCGTATGCAATGCATGATGACCGAAATTCATCAGCATTTCCTATAAAGAGTTCCCTATTGGGGTTCGATTTTGCTTTTGCTTTTTCAAATAGCTCTAAATATTCATACAGAACAGAATTAGTTGGGATTTCAATACTTTCCTCTTGTGCTCCACCTTGGTTCACATGTCCTCTTACTTTTTTGCCTGTTAGCAAACAAGACGGTTCAGTAGCAAACGGTGCATACATTTTTAAAACTGATATGTTGTTTACATATGCTGGAATATTTAATGCGACTTCGCGGTTTCTTCCTGACTCACAGAGCAGAAGAAGCATAATTAAGTAGTCGAAGTGAGTAGTAAATCCTAATAAGAGATTATGTATACCTTTGTGTCTGCCGCTAAAAATGTAACTTTTATCGTCTGGTTTCCCATAAAATATCCAATTGCAACAATACTTATTTGCTATTCTGTTTTTATAATCATCAAGTGATTCATGCCAGTTTTTAACTTCAGACCAATTTCGAAAAGGCCGATTCAAAAGTTGGTGTATTTTTATAAAAGCTTTTTTTTCTCCAAAATATTTAATTCCATCTCTAGCCCCTTTATTATTAGCTATCGCAATTGGAAGTACGTTGTTTAATAAATAAGATACATCAGGGTTTTCTTTCAAATCTAATGGCAAACTGTTGTAGGCTTTTTCATATTCGAAGGCCAATATATCTTTAGATAAGCTCGATATATCATAGTTGTGTCGATGTTCGTTAATCAGTAAGCTATGCGCACTTTCAATCCTGACATAAGCTAATAACTCCATCTCAAAAGCTATCTCATGAGACTCAGCAGTATTATTGATTATTAATTCACGATACCTTTTTAATCCCTCACGGGTGAATAAGTCAGGTTCATCAAATCCATACAGTAGCTCATCTGCTCTATTTGTAACTTCCTTTATTTCTGACAGACATGCATTAACATATGCATAAATCTGAAACATCACATAATCGCTATAGTCATGAGTCAATTTACTTTTCTTTATGCGATCTTCCGCTGAAAGGCTTTCCTTAGGTTTATCTAAAGCATTGGTAATAATATATGAATGAATCGAAGCTTTTACGCTGTCCGATATTAGTGGAATTAACTTAATCGCATTTTTAAGCTGTTTCGATATCGCAACAATTCTCTCTCTAGAAAGTTTACTGTCTAATTTAGCTTGAAGAATACTGTCATAATCATTGAGTGAAAATTCGATCAGTGTGACATTGTTTTGAGTGAGATAAACAGACAACCATTCGTATGCATAAAACTTATTATAATTATTAAAGTTACCTTCTCGATAGTCCTTCAACAGCACACGAAGTAAAACAGCAGCGTCCTTAGAAGAGAAATGATAATGTTCATGGAACCAGTTTAGCGATTTCTTCCCCTTTCTTAGCTTTACAGGAATAGCGTTAATATTGATCTTCTCTTTATGATCAAGAATCAAAATAGTGTTTTGATTTTGATAACCTGTTATCGGCAGTTCAAAGTTTTCTTCAGATAGCACCAAGATTGGTAATCCATCATCTGATAGATTTGAAACGATACCGTTATATACGATGGCTTCTTTCTTTTCTTGAAATGCTTCTTTAACATCTGTTTTAGAAAAAAGGTTCTTTCTTCCCACCACAAAAACTCAACAGTTAATCAAAATTACATTGAATTATAGTTTACAAATGCACTTTTTCAACAGATAAAATATAACAGTTAATCAGTAATAACATTTTGCCCAACTGAATTAGGTGACCTTGCAGATCATTACGCACAGTTACAAGAAATGGGCGTTGAAGTTTATTCAGTATCAACTGATACACACTTTACGCACAAAGCATGGCATGACACGTCAGACACCATCGGTAAAATTACTTACCCAATGATTGGTGACCCAACAGGGCGCATTACACGCAACTTTGGTGTCATGATTGAAGATGACGGTTTAGCACTTCGCGGTACATTTGTAATGAACCCAGAGGGCGAAATCAAAGTTGTTGAAACACATGACTTAGGCATTGGTCGCAGTGCTAAAGAGTTAGTTCGTAAAGTACAAGCAGCGCAATACATTGCAACACATGATGGCGAAGTTTGTCCTGCATCTTGGCAGCCAGGTGAAGACACATTAGCACCTTCACTAGACCTAGTTGGTAAGATTTAAACCTTACCACTAACTAAATTTAGAGTAGAACATGACTCTAAACCCAGTGAGCCTGTATAGGTTCACTGGGCACTCTCCCACGCCATCACACGTTTCTAAAATTTCGCACATGCACTGATGGCATGAGAACCTTGCTGTTTTAATTTTCCTTAAGGGGCTAAGCCATGTTAGACAACAACATAAAGAACCAATTAAAAAGCCATTTTGAATCGCTGACTCAGCCTGTTGAGCTGCTTATCGCCTTGGACGACAGCAAAAAATCAACAGAAGTAGAAAGTTTAGCGAATGATTTAGCATCACTAAGCGATAAGTTTAGTGTGATAAATAATCCCGATACTAACGCCCGTAGGCCTTCTATGGTGGTGCATTCACCAGAAAAAAACACCCATATTACCTTTGCAGGTGTTCCTATGGGACACGAATTTACTAGTTTAGTGTTAGCGCTATTACATACGGGTGGTCACCCTAGTAAAGCAAGTAAAGATGACATTGAACAAATACAAACACTTGAGCAAACACTCAATTTTGAAGTGTACATTAGCTTGAGTTGCCAAACCTGTCCGCAAGTTGTGCAGGCACTCAATACTATGGCAGCAACAAATAGCAATATTAAAGCCACCATGATTGATGGGGCATTATTTCAAGATGAAGTAGAGCAAAGAAACATACTGGCGGTACCCGCTGTATATTTAAATGGTGAACCCTTTAGCCAAGGGGCTATGAGCCTCACTGATATTTTAAATAAAGTGGATAGCAAAGGTGCACAGCGCCAGGCAGCATCACTCAATGAAAAGTCGGTGTTTGATGTACTTGTCGTCGGTGGTGGGCCAGCTGGTGCTTCGGCAGCTATTTATTCAGCACGTAAAGGGCTCAATACTGGGGTTGTAGCAGAGCGATTTGGCGGTCAAGTTGCTGATACATTGGCGATTGAAAATTTTATTTCAATTAAAGCAACGCAAGGGCCAAAAATGGTGGCTCAGTTGGAAGAACACGTTAAAGAATACGATGTTGATGTTATGCACAACCAACGCGCGGCAAACCTGCAAAAAGGCAGTAATGGGTATGATATTACGCTAGAAAATGGCGCTGTGTTAAAGGCAAAATCACTCGTACTAGCAACCGGTGCACGCTGGCGCGAAATGAATGTACCCGGTGAGCAACAGTATAAAGGCCATGGCGTTGCATACTGCCCGCACTGTGATGGGCCTTTATTTAAAGGTAAATCGGTTGCAGTTATTGGAGGTGGTAATTCAGGTATTGAGGCGGCAATTGATTTAGCCAATATAGTTGAACACGTTACTGTACTTGAATTTGCAGATACGTTACGCGCCGATGAGGTACTCATTCGTAAAGCTAATAGCTTAAAAAACATCACTATTATTAAAAATGCCCAAACCACGGAAGTACTTGGTGATGGCAAAAAAGTAACGGGGTTAAGTTATACCGACCGCCTTAGCGGCGAGAGTAGGCAGTTGAACTTAGCCGGTATATTTGTACAAATTGGTTTAATACCTAATACCGAATGGTTGAAAGACAGCGACCTTGAACTGAGCCAATTTGGTGAAATACTCATTGATGCCAAAGGTGCAACATCGTTACAAGGCGTTTATGCTGCAGGTGATGCAACCACTACGCCATTTAAGCAAATTATTATTGCGATGGGGGCGGGCGCAACAGCAAGCCTGGGTGCGTTTGACTATTTAATTCGTCAAACGCCCGATGCAGAGCAAAGCGCTGCTTAATAGTGTTTTAGCTTAAAGTCTCTTGATATAACAGCTCTCACCCATAGCTGTTTGTTCACCCAAGCCGCCCTCTCCAAAGGCGGCTTTTTTGAGCGCTATTTAAGTCGGGTAATACCCACTAAAATACACACTGCCCCGCCAATAAAGCCTAGCCATGCTTCTATAGGGGTTTCGCCATTTAATGCGCGGGTAACTTGTGAAGATGCAGAATCGTAAACATCATAACCCCACATACCAAGCGCTACGCCAATAACAATAAGTACAATACCAATGATTTTATTTGTCATAATGATCCTTTGTTTTTTGTGCAAGTTAATCTGAGCGACATTTGTTGTTATGGTGTGGCTACGCCCAGTCTTTTTAGTGTATTTGTAATTGCTTCTTCTATCGCTGGAAGCTTAAACGGTTTGGCTATAAACATGTCCATGCCCGCTTGCTGGCAGTTTAGTTTATCTTGTGAGGAAGCGTTAGCAGTTAACGCCACAATATAGGTTTGTTGCGGGTCACAAATACCTTGTGCTTTTAGTTGCCTAGTGGCCTCGAAACCATCCATGATAGGCATGATGCAGTCCATAAAAATAAGGTCAAAATGCTTTTGCTTGCATTTTAACAAGGCATCTTGGCCGTCTATAGCAAAGTCTGATTTTATATTAAACTTATCCAGTGCCGCTTCTAATACCAGGCGATTTATTTCGTTATCATCAACTACCAGAACAGATAACTTATTACTGTGATTATTAATAAATTTAAGGCTAGGTGTTTGTTTTTGTTGTTTACCAAGTTCAATCGGGATAGTTAAGGTAAAACATGTGCCCACGTTAATCTCACTGGTTACCTCAATTTTGCCATTCATAAAACCAACGAGCTCTTTAACAATGGCTAAGCCTAACCCAGTGCCATCTTTATTGTTGTTAGCATCAACCTCTTGGGTAAAAGGCTTAAATAATGAGTTTAAATACGCTTTACTCATGCCGCGACCTGTGTCGGTTATTTTAATGGTAAGTAAAGGGGACTTTGTATCTAATGTTAACTGCGATTCAAGAGAAACAGATCCATGCTCTGTAAATTTTAGCGCGTTACTCAGTAAATTAGATACAATTTGGCTTAATCGAGAGGTGTCGCAGTATACCCAAACATCATTAGGAATGTTGTTTGTGGCTAGTAGTTCAATGTTTTTATTACTAAACAATACCGAATATAAAGAAACCAAATCGGTAAATACCGTTTTAAGTAGAGAGTGGTGAGGCTCCAGTTTTAACTCACCATGATTTATTTTTGAAAAATCGAGTACTTCATTAATAATACTTAATAAAATGTCAGCACTTCGAAGGGCTACTTTTATTTTTTCTGCTCGCTTGTCATAATCGTGTTCATCAATGAGAGTCGCTAACATTCCCGTAATACCATTAAGCGGGGTTCTAAGCTCATGACTAATTTTGGCAAACAGCATACTTCGGTCTTGGAGAAGTTGTTCTGCAAGTGCTTTTTTTTGTTTTAACTCTTCGCGTAACTTAACGGCTTCAGTTATATCTTGAAAAGTACCAAATAATCGCACACATTTGCCGTTGTTAAACTCGGCCTCACCAAAAGTCGACACCCAAATGTTTTGCTGCTTTGCGGTAACTATTTCCAGCTCTAAATGCCATTTTTCACCCTTAGATACCGCATTTTCTACCGCTTTATTAATGCTATCTCGACTTTTACCCGCTTTATAAAATTCAATGGCTGTTTCCATGTTTGGAGTATAGCCTTCTTCGGCTTGATGAATACGTCGAGTTTGCTGGCTCCAAAAAATGCTATTGTCTATTAGGTCGACTTCCCATGTGCCTATATTTGCAACGCTTTCAAGTTTCAATAAGGTGTCACTATTTTTAGTGAGATTAACTTTATCCTGATTGCGCGCAAATTCTGAGCCCAACCACTGAGCCAATAATTCAATATAATCATAAGCTTCATCGCTAAAAGGGGCGCATTCTTGAGCTGATGAAAAGTTAACAGTTCCAAATACATCTGTACCTATTCGTATAGGCGCTCCAATATACGCCTCCAATTGGAAATTAATATAGCAAGGATGATTTGCAATACTACTTTGCGACGCATTATGAAATGCCAGTGCAGAGTTGGCTAACAAAGTATGTGTACAATAGGTGCCGTTTAACTCAAACTCAGTACCAATAGCAAGAGAATTGTCAGGGGTAATAGCATGTATAACAGTGTAAGAATTATTTTTTACGCGGCTGATAATAGCCAAATCGAGCTGAAAAACATCGAGCCCAAAAGCAAGTAAGTCTGTAATTTTTTGATCAAAGCTAAGCTGTTGATCAGAGACTATATTATGAAAGCATCGAAGAAAATTCACAAAAAACCTTATTTTATTTAGTATGTACACAAGAACACGAGCAAACACTACGCCTAAACATAATCTATTTTTTGACAATAAGCCATTATCACATAACTCCTTATTACATTAACTCGCGGGTTTAAAAATTAATAGCTTGAATTAGATGTAAATTTAGGGTTGTATCACTATGTAGTTCCTCTTAGTCCACGCTGTTTATTAATAACCCTTCTTGTATTACCTGTGTATGCTCAAGCACGTTGAGTAACGTTCACCATAAACATACTTTATAATTTCAATAGCTTTGGATGTATGAGTAAATGCAATTTTGACTTCGAGCAATCTGTTTGTAATGGTTTTATCGCTCATAACCATTGCTTCCAAATCTAGGGTTATCCAAGTAACTTATAGCTTCACTTATGCCCATTTGATAGCCTGAATTGAGTATAGCTCGATTTTTGGTGGTGCGGCCGACTTTAAACCCTGTTGGTGGTGCAATAATATTTATTTTGCAATCTGACGGAGCATGGTGCAAAAAATCAATACTGTCATTATAATTTTTAGAACGCTGTATGGCGGCCTCTGCAAGCGCTGGGTTCTGTTTATAGAGTTGTTTAGTTAACCACGGTACTTTGTTGTCTTTTTTACGATAGCCTAAAGGTTGTGAAAGGATAACTGTTATTTCTGATGCACCCATTTCATAGGCTTTTTTTACCGGAATAGAATCGGCAACGCCACCATCGGTCATGGCGATCCCGTTTATTGTTGGGTAATCCCGATAAGCGATTGGGATGGCGCAAGAGGCTTTTAATTGCTCAATCATTTCATTGCCCGTTGCTTGCAAATAGTGAGCTTTACCTGAATCTATTCCCGTTGCAACAATATAAAAATCGTAAAGAGATTGCGAGAATTAGTCGGTATTCAAGGGGATTTCACGAACTGTTTCTTGCCACAGCCAATCTAAATCAAATAGATGGCCGCCTTTGATAAAACGTGCGAGATTGATAAATTCTGGCCTGCAGGAGTAATCGGTAATAAAAAATTGATCATTGTTGGGTTTATGACCCACATGTGTGTGACATTTACAGCGCAAGGTGCATTTTTAAGAGGTAACCACGAAACGGTAGTCGCTTACGCGTGCGCTTCAAGACCATTACAAACTTCAGTAAGTGATGTGTTGGCATCTGATCTACATAAAAGTGCTTTAGCAACCATTAATGACTTATATGGCGTGGTTATCCTAAGTGCTGATGACTTAAGCTAACAAATAAAAAATTTTAAGGGCAGTAATAGTGATATTACAGCCCTTAAAATCTAATGTGATTCTAGTTGGCTAAATGGCTTCAACCCACATAGTGCCTACTTCTTTTTTTACGACCTTAACATGTGTACCTGCAGAAAGTGGCTGTTTACTTTTTAACTTCCAACTAATTCCAGAGTAAAGATGCATTGTGAGACCGTTTTCATCAACATCGTCAGCTAAAACAAAATCAAGCTCAGCAAAGTCGCTTTGTACACCTTTTTTGTCCACATTGTTTTGCATACGCTTTAATGGTTTCCATAAAAATAGCGCAAACCCAGCTGTAATAAGTGTGTTACTCCACAATGCGGTAGTTAAAGAGTCATCTAACAAGTTAAAGTTCATCATTAAACCGCTAGTAAACAAAGCCATACCTAAAAATAATAATATAAAGGTAGACATACCTAACACAGCCACTTCGATAATGAGCGCAAGCACACCTAAAATCATCAGTGCTTCAGGTAAGTTGTTAGTAATAAGCGTCATTATTTATCCTCAACAGATTAAAGTTTTTGCTTTTGATTTAGTGAGTTAATAATTGACATGCCTTGTGCAACTAATGAGCTTGCATCAGTGGCGCTATCGGGTAATAAAACAACAGACGACTCTTTCGCAATAGCTTCTTTAGCGGCAATGGCTTTGGTTGCTAAATCGAGTTGAATCGCTTTTTGGCCTTGCTCAGTATCTGCAGCTTCACCTACTTTACGCAGCGCATCAGCTTGCGCTTCTGCAACAGCAATAATAGCTTTAGCTTCACCCTCTGCGCGCAAGATTTGTTCAGCTTTTTCACCTTCAGCACCTAAAACTTGAGCCTGTTTTTTACCCTCGGCAACATTGATGTTTGCTTGACGATCACCCTCTGATTCTAAAATTTGCGCACGTTTAACACGTTCGGCTTTCATTTGCGCTTCCATCGCTTCCATCACGGATTGTGGTGGTACAATGTCTTTTATTTCGTAACGTAAAACCTGGATACCCCAGGGCTCAGCTGCTTGGTTGATAGAGGTTACGATATTAGTATTGAGGACATCACGTTCTTCAAAGGTTTTATCAAGCTCCATTTTACCCAGTTCAGAACGCATGGTGGTTTGTGCTAGCTGCGTTACTGCAAATACGTAATCGTCAACCCCATAAGTGGCTTTGTATGGGTCAAGCACACGAAAGTACAGTACACCATCAACAGATAACGAAATATTGTCTTTGGTAATAGCTGACTGTGAGGGGACATCTTGGGCTTGCTCTTTTAAGCTACGGTCGGCAGCAATGCGATCAATAAAGGGAACAATAAAATTTAAGCCCGCTTCTTTGGTTGATTGGTATTTACCAAAACGCTCAATCAGCCATGCACGGTTTTGTGGTACAAATTTAACGCTACTCTTTAGCAGCACTAAAACAAAAATCAGTAAAAACGCTTCAACAGTAAAAACAATATTTATAATTTCTGCGATGGGATCCATAGGGTTTTTCCTTGTTAATTACGTTCAGTTCAAAAACTGCACGATGCTTATAATTTCAACAAGCTACAGATTATCATTAGTTTTTAATTTGTACTATAAAAACAGCAGGTAGGTTTTATAGATAGATTATTCAAAAATACATATTTGATTTCTGCCAGCTTTCTTTGCTTTATATAAAGCGATGTCAGCGCTTTTTATTAAGCTTTCTGTGTGTGTATCTGCATTTGGATAACTACAAAAGCAACCAAAGCTAAGTGTTATGTAAGGGGCAATAGGAGAGAACTCATGCGTAATATTAAGTGCTTTTATTTTTTGCTCAATTAACAAAGCAAATTTATGGCATTGCTCTATATTCGTAGCAGGTAAAATGATTGCGAATTCTTCACCGCCATAGCGAGCTGCTATGTCACCCTCACGCTTACATAAACTTTTTAAAGCACGAGCAACGTGTTTTAACGTTTCATCGCCTTTGTGGTGGCCATAATTGTCGTTATAGCGCTTAAAAAAGTCGATATCACACATAATTAAACTAATTGGTTGGTGTTGTCTTGCAGAGCGTTTAATTTCGCTCTTTAGGGAAGTATCAAAAAAACGACGATTAGCAATATTAGTTAGCGCATCGGTATTCGCTAATTTATTGAGCTTTATATTGGCGTTAATTAATTGCTGTTGGGTTAACTGTAGCTTTTTTTTATAGTTAATATTTTTAAGTGCATTATTAATGATTTCGCCTACGAGCTTTATTCTAATTAAATCTATTTTGCTCCAATGACGTTTTGTTTTAACACAATCACAACCAATAAAGCCTACTAGCTCTTCATCAAAACGTAGGCCTATGCACAAAACAGATTGAATATTTTGCTCTTTAAATTCAGCTTTTTCAGCGTCGGCTTTTGTTGGTAGTTGTTCAATATCATTGACTTGAAATAGATGGCTCTCATTCATTATTTCAAAAAAGTAGGGTAGCTCAACTTTGGGTACATTTTGTAGTCTGTCTTTGCAAGCGATAATGCCCGTATTGACCCATTCGTGAGTATTGGTGATAGTTTCGTTGTCGGTGTTGAATTCAAATAAATAACTGCGGTCTGCTTTCAAAACAGTGCCAATGGCTTTAAGGGCAAAGTTAATTTGCTGGTCTATATTGTCATTTTGTATATCAATGAGTTTGGTAGAAATTTTAGAGATAATTTGATCAAAGTTATATTGTTCTGTAAGTGTACGATCTTGCTCTAAAGTGATCATAGACACAGAGTCATTAACTATTGAGTGGTTAACATTTAGAAGCTGCGGCGAAAATTCACACTCTAATAAAACAGCTGTGATATTTGATGAAAATAATTGCTCAATGGTTATCACCGTATCATCATTAAAGTCGCGAAGCGTAATATTGTTAAAAACATCGCTGCTAAGCGCGTCGTCACTATTTATGTTAAGTAACGTTTTGGCATGTTGGTTTAAGATGTAATTATGTGTTTTATTGTCATAAACAATCACCGCTAAATTAATTAGATTAAAAATCTGCCAAATTGTATTGTTTGAGTCATGGCTCACTGGTTTCTCCGCATTAAAATATGAAAACTACCCATATTTATGAATTAATTATTATTTTTGTATCCGCTTAGTTACTTTTAGTACAGTTTTTTGTATTTTACTAAGTTTTTAGTGCGTTTATTTGGCCTACGTATTACAATTGTGACTGTATATCATTACGTATTTCCCAATTTGCTTTATTTCATAAGCTTACTTTATTTTTAGTGAAGGTCTATTATATTTCATGACAGAAATAACCACACATCACGCTTCTCGTCGCCGTTTGTTAATTGCACTTGCAATTACCTGCTCATTTATGGTGATTCAATTAGTGGGTGCGTATTACGCAAACTCACTTGCAGTACTTGCTGATGCAGGGCATTTGTTTGTTCATAATAGCTCTTTGTTCATTGCTCTCATTGCGTCTAGCTTTGCTATTCATTTAGCTAAAACCTATAACGATGGCCATCAAAAAGCAGAGCTAATAGGGGGGTTGATCAACGGCGTTTTATACCTAGCCATTAGTTCACTTATTTTATATGAGGGCACTGAGCGCTTTATGCATCATAAAGGGGGACATGAGCTGGTTATTAATAGTTACTTAATGTCGGTAATTGCTGCTATTGGTTTTTTATTTCATGGCGCAGCGGCATGGGTGCTTTATAAAGGCCGTAAGGCGAGCATTAATGTGTATGCCGTGTTTTTACACTCGTTTTTTGATTTAATATCAACGGTTTCTACTTTTGCTGCTGGTGTACTTATATACTTAACAGGCTGGAATGTAATTGATATTTTATCGAGCATGTTAATTGCGTCTTTTGTCTTGTTTACCGGTATTAAGGTCATTGTTAGCTGTATCAAAGGGCTGCGTTCAAATAAAGCTAAGTTACCTAAAGTGGCCGATATTGAAACAGAAATAGCCACCATGGAACATGTTGAAAATGTGCACAATGTGACTGTTGTTCGTAAAAATAAAAAGGTGATAGTGGGGGCTCATGTGGTGTTAAAGCAACATTGCACTATAGAAAAGCATGATGAAGAGTGCCGCTTAAAGGTAATTAAACTGCTTGCAGATAAATTTAATGTGCGCAACAGCGTATTACAAATAGAAAGCTACGAATGCAAGCACATACACTAATGCGTTAAACCTAAAAGCGACTTAACTAAGTCGCTTTTAGTTTCATATCAAATCAATAATTTTTTCGAAGCACTCCGGGCTCATTAAATCGTTAGCACTCATAGGACGAGCGAAGTAGTATCCCTGTAGCTTATGACAACCTATATTTTTTAAAAACTCTAGCTGCTCCCGCGTCTCTACCCCTTCTGCAATACAATATAACTCTAAGTTTTCAGCGAGTGAGTAAATCGTTTTAATAATAGATTCATCCCCTTTATCAATACCAATACTATTAACAAAGCTTTGATCTATTTTTATCACATTAATTGGAAATTGACTCAAATAAGTTAACGATGAATAGCCAGTGCCAAAATCATCAAGAAACAGTTTGAACCCAGCAGCCTGTAAGCTTTTTAGTTGCTTAGCTGCTTTGTATTTATCTTCTAATAGCGTGTTTTCTGTAATTTCTAAACGAAGTTGTTGTGGTTTTATCTGTGCTTTTTCTAGTATGGAGCTGAGCTGCTGCGTTATGTTGGCCTTTAAAATATGTTTTGGAGACAAATTTAACGATATGTAAAACAACGGGTTAATGTTCAAAAGTGGAGCAAGCTCAGTAATTGCACGCTGTAATGCTTGCTCAGTTAGCATATCAATTAAGCCAGTCTCTTCAGCAATAGGTATAAATAAAGCGGGAGAAACCGGTTTGCCTTGGTTTTCCCAGCGCATGAGTAATTCAACCCCACTTATTGTTTTATCTAGTGTATTAACAATAGGTTGGTAGTGATTAAAAAACAGATTGTCCCTAGCAGCATCTTTTAAGTCGTTTTCAAGAATAAGCTTTTGTTTAATTTGCTCATTCATTTTTTCATTAAAAAACTGAAATTCATTTCTGCCTGCTTGTTTAGCATGCATCATGGCAATATCTGCGTTACGTATGAGGGCATCGGTCGATGTTGCATCGTATGGGTACAATGCAATACCAATACTGGCTGATATATTAATAGCGAAGTCTTCAATAATAACCTTGTTAGCCAGCTCTTTGCTCATTTCGTTGAGGGTGTGTTGTAAAGAAGCCATTGAGGTAACGTTTTCAACTAACACTAAAAATTCATCACCACTTTGGCGGCCAAATGTAGCGTCATCACCTAAGTATTGGCTCACTCGCTCGGTAATATTGCACAATAGTTTGTCACCCACTGCATGGCCAAAAGAGTCATTGACGGGTTTAAATTTATCTAAATCTATAAATATAACAGCGCATTGCGAATCGTCTTTAGCGGCGCTTGTAATGGCATTTTCGATTTTTTGATTCATTAAACTACGATTAGGTAAGCCCGTTAACGCATCGTAATTAGCAAGGTAGCGTAACTCATTTTCAGCGCGTTTCTGCTCTGTTAAATCGGTAATAACAATAACATAATAACTGACTTTATCTTTTTCATTAGCAACGGCTGTGGCACTTAAATGAATAGGGTGTTTTTCAGCTTTTGTGGTCTTTACATAAGCATTTGTTCGCCAGTTTTCTTTTGGTTTAAGTGCTTTTAAAATTGTTGCAAACTCTCTACACTTAGCTTGTCCAATGGCATTAATAAATAATTTTGAGGTAACACCCCCCTCTCTGCCTTCATCAGAAAACACATCCATAAAGCTGTTATTGGCTGAAAATGGCACGAGGTCTTCATCTAAAATAAGTAAAAAGTCATTTATTTGACTAAATGCTTCGCCTAATATTTTGGCTTGTTGTTCGTTTGCCAGCTGCTCGGTAATATTAGTAAAAATACCCGACACATAAAGAGGCTCTTTAGTGTCTTCATTATAAATAGTTTGCCCCAAATCATGAAACCATAACCAGTGCCCATCTTTGTGCCGTAAACGATAAGTAGCTTGCCAATGTTTTTGCTTAGTTTGGTTTGTAAAAGTATTCCATTTACTTTGTAGCCTGCGACGCTCATCAGGATGCATAATATTAAAAAAACTACTTATATCGATGCGTTCAGGTAAGTTCTCGTAGCCAAGCTCTGCGCCTCTATCTGTATTTACTGAGTTATCTGCAAAGCTATAGTTCCATACACCGCTTTTATTACTTTTTAGTGCCAGCTCAGTTTGTGTTTTAGAGTGCACAGCGGCGCGGTGAGCTTGTTCAATTGCAATTTTACGGCTTCGGTATTGCCAGAAAAATAAAAACAAAATAACAACAATAGCAATAAAATATAAAGTATATGCAATAGGAGACTGCCAAGGGGCGTAAGCTACACTAAATTTTAACTGTATGGGGTCACTTGTGATCACTCCATTTCGCTGTTGAGTAGACACAGACAAAATATAATCACCAGGTTGTAATTTAGTAAAAAACACCTGGTTAGATTTTAAGTCGTTGTAGCTCAAAGACGAAGGGCCTGTAAGCTCAACTTTGTAGTAGGTTATATTAATATTTTTATAATCAAAATTTGAAAACCGAACCGTTAAGCCCATATCGTCGTGCTTAAGCATTAATGGATCAGTGCTGTATTTTGAAGGGGAGTAATTAAGGGCTTGTGAAAACAAACTAATATTAGTAATTGCTAAGTTATTATTGATTTTTCGCTGTTCATTATCAAATTGCTCTGGGTCAAACATTAGCACGCCGCTACGGTTACCAAACGCTAACTCGTTGTTGTGTAACCTTAATGCTGCTAGTGCTGTAAAGTGATTGTTACTTAAGCCATCTTTTATTGTGTACGTGGTGATGTTAAGCGTATCTAAATTAAGTTGATAAAGACCGTTATCAGTACTTATCCATAAAAAGTCTTTATTATCTGCAATAAGTTTAAAAATAGAGTTAGTATTTAATGAGTTGTGTTTATCAAATACATGCACTTGCTGATATGTTTTAGCGTTTACTGCAATTAAGCCTTCTTGGGTGGTGGCTAACCACAGCAGCTCTCGCTTAGCATCGTAATAATAATTCTCTACTGTATGGTAAAGATTGTTTTTTGCTGTTTTAGATTTAAAAATAGTAATTAAAGTCGCTGTTTCTTCGTTGTATCGATAAAATGTGTCAGAGGTACTTAACAGTAATTCGCCAGGGAAAGCCTCAGAGGGGGTATGAAACGTATATGCAAGCATGGGCGATACCTGCTCTTTTAGTCCATTAATAACTCGGTTTTCGCCTGTGTTACCATTAAATATATAAAAGTTATCATTGTTTATATAAGCAAAAGTATCGGGTGCAACTTGTGCAATGCCGAACGTATAGTCTGTATTTAACTTGTACTGAGTAATGTATTTGTTTTTTTCAAATGTTGTTGTTTCTTTATTAAAGAGATCGAGCCCGGAAAAAGTTGCCAGCCATAGGTAGTTATCGCCTTTGCCATATGCAGGGAAAATATCACCTATAGCCGATAGGCCATAGACCGCTTTGCTATCTTTAGATTGTAGATATAAGTCACTCTTTTGGGTTTCTAAGTTATACTGAACAAGCCCATCGTCAGTGCCTATCCACAGTAATTTACTATTATCTTGGTAAATAGTGTTTACAATATTATTTTCAGGTAAGGTTATTTTTTTAAACTTTTTTTGTTTGTGCTGCCCAAGTAAATATTCCATGTGTTCTAGAGCCTAACCAAAGTAAGCCCGACTCATCAAACATAATATCGTTTATCGTGTTCTCTGTTACGTTGTAGTTACTATCTTTGAAGTTTAAAATAGCAGTGAGCTTTAAGGTTGCTCTATCAAACTCAAATAAACCACTTTCTGTAGCAATAAACTCACCATAGGGTGTGTTTACATAATCCCAAATATTATAGTCACTAATAAGTGTTGATACTGCAGTAGGGTTTATATTTTTATTTTCATCAAAAGCAATCCGATACATTCCCTCAACCGTACCAACCATCAACCCAAATTCTTGGTCTACTGATAAAAATTTTACGTTGTTACTATCGTTAGTAACTTTTTGTGTGTCGCTAAGTGTTGTTTGTTGGAGTTCGTTATTGATAAAACTGTAGTTATACAGGCCCTGATCGGAACCTATATATAAGGTGTTTTGATAAAGTGACAATGCACGGATAAACATATTTTCATCAGGCAAAGATGCGACGAGTGTTAATTGTTTTGATTTTTTATCAAACCGGTATACGTGCGAATCAATAGAAAAATAAAAGTGTGTAAGCTTCTCAACCACTGCAATAACGGGAGAGTATTTTTCTTGGTCTTGGTTTAAATGACCTGAGTATATTTGTTTAGCCTTTAAGCTACTTGGATCAATTAAATAGCTACCTGCAAGTTGTGTGCTTACAAGTATGCTACCGTTATTGGTTTTGTACATATTAATAATGTAGTTGTTTTTTAAATCTGTTTGGTTTTCGTAAGGCGTAACTTGATAGCCGTCGAACCGAAATAGCCCCTGTGTAGTTGCAATCCACACATAGCCAATATCATCTTGGACAGATTTTACAACAAAGCTTTGCGCCAATTGTTCGTTTTTGGATGCGCGTTGTAATTGTTCAGAGTAAGTTTGTGAGGCAAAGCTCTGCTGCATGCAAACTAATAAAAATATGTAAACAACGAAGAAAAACTTACTCAAAAGCACTTACCTTTGGTATTTAGAATTGCTGTAATATAACATGAGTTTAATTTAAAAATTACAAAAAGCACTATAAGTGTGAATTAATTGTTGCCCGCTTGTGGGTGTTAAAAGTCAATTTAACTAAAATGAAAGGACTACAAATGAATTTTAGAGAAAATATCAACTCAGAGCACAGCGTACTTTTAGTAATCGACTTACAAAGCAAACTAGCACCGGCTATATCCTCATTTAATACGACCTTAGAGTGTGCTTTAAAGCTTGCAAATGCAAGTGCTATTCATCAAATTCCTTCAATAATTACAGAGCATTATAAAAAAGGACTAGGTGAAAGTGATGAGGAAATTAAGCAAGCTTTACCAAACGCGCAATATATCGAAAAAATAAATTTTAGTGCCTGCGCCGAAGAGGGGTTTTTAGATACTCTTTCGCAATTACAGCGCCCTCATGTGGTTGTTATGGGTACAGAAGCGCATGTTTGTGTATTACAAACCTGTTTAGATTTACTACAACAAGGTTATGCAGTAACTGTTGCTACAGATGCAATAGCCTCAAGAAATGCAGAGCACAAAGCCATTGCGGTTGAGCAGCTTCGTCAAGCCGGTGCAGTAATATCATGTGCAGAGACAATAATATTTCAATGGACAAAAAAAGCAGGGACGTCTACTTTTAAACAAATACTATCAATTGTTAAGTAGCGCATTAAAAACATTTTTAAATCAACCTGAATTAGTAATGCTGGGCTTGATTTAAAGTAAAAAATTGCGAGTTGTTAAAGGTTATATTAGCAATAAGCGTGTTTAATTTATTACAAAATTAATTAAGGTTTTTATGTCTAGTGTGAGCCGATTGTTTACAATCATATTCTGTTTATTGTTTGTCGAGTCTATTGGTATAGGCCTTTATTTTGATACATTAACAGAGGCGTTTTTGGTCGGCTTGCCCCTATGCTTGCTCCCTATATGGTTATTAAAAACCCAACCTGAGAATAAAATTACACCGCACGTGGTAGCTGCCGCTATTATGATGTTTTCATTTTTGCATATTCAACAAGCTTATGGGCTTATTGAAGTGCATTTTGAAATATTTATTTTCTTAGCCATGTTAATAATGTTTGTTGAGTGGCGAGTATTTATTACGGCGATTGTATTTGTTGCTGTTCATCATTTATCTTTTTACTATTTACAAACGCAAAACACGGGGTTTTATGTATTTGACCCCGACCGACTCGCTTTTTCAACTGTGCTTATTCACGCAGCTTATGCCATTGTAGAAGCCCTTGTTGCTGGTTTTATTGCAGTAACATTACAACGCGAACGTCGTGCAGGTTTGTCGTTAAGCCATGCCACTGAGCAAATAATGCAAGATCCAGAGCAAGTAAAGCTCTCAATGCGAGCTGATGATACCAATAGCAGTGCAGTAGTAGGCTTTAACACGCTACTAGAATACTTGTCGGATGTTATAAAACAGGTTCAAACTCAATCCGATTCATTAAAAAATAATTCTCAAGAACTTATAAATGTGCATGATGAGCTGGCAGACAGTGCTAAGCACCGAAATATACAAACCGATGATATTGCCAATTCAGGTTCACAAGTAGCCCACGGTTTTAAACTGGTTGAGCAAGAGAGTGATATTTTAAAGCAGCAAGTTAGCAATATCACCGATTCTGCTCATGTAGCTTTGCAAGAAGTATTACAAACAGACAGTAAGAGCAAGGAGTTGCTCACATTACTAACCAATACAGAAGAGCAGCTAAGTCATTTGGTGGCAGCTGGTGATGTAATTACAGGTTTGTTGAATGAAATATCAGGTATAGCGGATCAAACTAACTTGCTAGCACTCAATGCTGCAATTGAAGCAGCCAGAGCGGGCGAGCATGGTCGTGGTTTTGCTGTCGTTGCAGATGAGGTTCGTTCTTTAGCGAATAACAGCCAGAAAACAACAGCAAAAATAGCATCTACGTTAACAGATTTAGTGAATAACAGCCGCACTTCAACACAATCTATGAATCAATGTGTTGATTTTGTTGTAGATCTTACGAAAATTAGTGCCACTATGAAAGAGAATATCTCGTCAATGAGCGAGCAGATACAGGCTGTATCCACAAGCTCTAATTCGGTTGCACAAGTAGTTGCTGAGCAGGCAGGCAATACCGAGCAAATTGCAATAAGCACAGATCAAATGCGTCAACGCCAACATGAAGAGGGAAAAATTGTTGATCAACTTACCGCCAAGGTACAAATGATTGATGTGAGTATTGATGTGTTAGAGCAAAGCATTGCAAAATTTAACTAATAAGCGCTATTTTATTGTTGCTTTAATTGGTGTGTGGCTTGTCGTTGTTGTGTCGGGTTTAGTGTATTTTCAACTTGGCCAATTAAAGCCTTTTGATGAAAATAAAATGCTGGAACGACACAATTGGTTTTCGCAATTTAAAGAACAGGTGGTTTGGCAAAACAAAGATAGTGCTCAACTACTTATTATTACAGAAGATAAATGTGGATGTACTATACAAGCTAAACCACACCTATCATCTTTACAGCGGTTTGCGAAAAATCAGGGCGTTGAGGTACAAACATTTAAAATCAATAGCCAACTAAAGTCAGTGGTTCCGGCTACACCAGCCGCGGTTTTAATTGATAAAAATGGTGAGTTTGTTTATGCAGGGCCTTTATCTGAAGGGCTGGCATGCTCTCAAGGTAGCGGGTTTGTAGAGGTCATGATAAGTAATCTACAAGCTGGTTTTAACTCATCATTGTTAATTGCCGATACAAAAGGGTGTTATTGCATTAACCGAGCATAATAGCTCGCTTATTTCTATTTATGATATGTGCTAATGCTTTTTTAACGCTTACCTACTTTAGGTAAGCGTTTTTTGTTGTAAATTACTTAACCTGAACGCTGGTTAAAAGACTTATTATCCAAAATTCAGGTTACTTAATTACATAATGGTTACTAAGCCATAAACACCAAGTAATACAAACACAGTGGCGGCTATCGCTCTAACGGTATTTAATGGAATTCTTTTTAGTAGCGCCTTACCGGCATAAATAACAGGGACATTGGCGATTAGCATACCAAGGGTTGTACCAATTGTTACCCATAAAACAGATTGATATTGTGCACCGAGCAACACGGTTGCAATTTGTGTTTTGTCGCCAATTTCAGCAATAAAAAATAAGATTAAGGCTACTAAAAATGCACCATAGCGGTCGTATTTATGGCTCACATCTTCATCTTTATCGGGAATAAGCAGCCACAGCCCTACCACAATAAAGCTTATATTAACTATCCAAGGTAAGTATTCGTCGGCAAAGTTTCCGCTCAGCCAATCACCAAACCAGGCAGATAAACCATGATTAATAATAGTAGCAGCGAGAATGCCTAAAATAAGCGCTATTTTATTATGAAAACGTGCCGCGAGTAGTAACGATAAAAGCTGAGTTTTATCGCCTATTTCAGCGAGGGCAACAGTGACGGTAGAGGTTAAAAAAATATCCATTAATATAATCTTCAGGCGGGAATACTAAACCAAGGCAAACAGCTATCTCCCGCCATGAGGATAGTGTCTACCTAGGTCTCGCCGATAACGCTTGCTACAACATTACAAACTTACCATGCACATGAGGTGCAATTATGTTGATAAGTTTACTCATTACTGAGCGGGCTACTCCCCTAAGAGGGCAGCGATTATTCCACAAAGTTTAAAGCAGGTAAATATATGCGGGTAACTTTTAAATTTAAAAGGTGGCTTTGTGGCGTTAGTGCACAAATAAACTTGCTTTTGGCTATCAAGTTAGCTGTAATAATAAACAGAAGGAAGTTGAACAATTTGAAATTATATGCACGTGTAAAGGAATTTAAATATGCAATCAACAATTGTTAAATCAACTACGGCAACCATTCAAAATGGAGTCATGAAAGCGGACGGAAAGTTTTGGATTACGCAGACTAATGTAAATTTTGAACCTTTTAATGAAAAATTGGGGTTAGAACCACATACAATTCCACGTAATACAATTTTAAAAGTGGTTGAATGTAAAGGTAAGGGCGCAGGCCTTATTCCAATAACGGCTGATGCGATAGAGGTTTTCACGCAAGATGGCAGCTCATATCAGTTTATACTCTCAAACCCCAGTGATTGGATAACTATATTGTCTAATCAAACTCGCGCTTAAAGTAACCAATATGCCATCATTTAATCATTTAAATGATGGCATATAAGGTTTTTATTTAAAGTATAAGCGCTAATATGCCTCAAAATTAAAGCAACTAAACTTTAAATACATTAACTTGTCCTTGTAGCATTGCCGCAAGCTGTGCGAGTTCTTGCGAAGCTTGAGCATTTTGTTGTGAGCTTTCGCTGACAGAAGTAATACTCGCGCTAAACTCATTAATATTGCTGCTTAGTTCATTTGCGACCATTTTTTGCTCCTGAGTTGCGGTTGATATTTGAGTATTCATATCTGCAATTTCGGTAACTTCTTGGTTAATTTCGCTGAGTACCTGTGAAGAATAATTAGCATGGTCGACACTCTCTTTAGCGCTGCTTTCAGCGTTACCCATCGCATTAACAGCTTGCTGAGCCATGCCTTGTAGTTTTGTGATCATTTCATTAATGCTAGCGGTTGCTTTTTGAGTATTGTGGGCAAGTTGTCTTACCTCATCGGCTACAACGGCAAAACCTCGACCAGAATCGCCAGCTCTTGCTGCTTCAATAGCTGCATTTAAAGCTAACAAGTTAGTTTGCTCAGCAACGCTTTGAATCATCATAACAACTTGGTTTATATCATTGGTTTGTGTATTTAGATCTGTAATGAGTTTCGTATTTGTATTAACTAAAGTTGAAAGCGTATTTATTGACTCTATATTATCAGCAACAGCTTGCTGCCCTTGGCCTGCTTTTATGTCGGCACTTGTTGCCTTGTCGGAGGTTGTTTGCGCGTTTTGAAATGCTTTGATGGGCAGTACAATGTGTTTTCCTCAATAAGCATAAATAATTCTTGTAAAGGTCTTTATACAAAAACCTTAAATGACCTATTAGCTGAATGTACTGATCATACAGCTGAAAATCGCCCAAAGATGGATGTGGTTGTTCAGAAATTACAAGATTGGATTAAGACCAACGATGACTTTCATATACAAAATTTAGCAGAATGGTTTGACCTACAAAATAAGCTATTTCCAGCAGGTTCCCCAAACTCTGTAACTTGGACTAATCCTGATGATATTGTAACTATTCTTAATGAGATAGGACATGTTCCTAGTTTAAATCATATGTTTTTGCCCGGTGGAGGTGGAAATACCTTTGTTGGTGCTAGTTTGGCTAATGAATCAGGACTAATAGCACTCAAAATTGCTCAGAAAATGTTTGATATTTTAGCGCCAAAAAAATTAACATACGAATCTTTTGGTGTAGATCCCCAGTGGAATTATTTTCGTTTAGAAGCTAAAAGCATCAATAAAACAGGGGTTTACGATCGAGACTCATACATATTTCCATACGAAGAATTAGTTGAAATAGATACATAGAAAGGCATCATTGGGATTATAATGAATTTCAAGGTGAAGAGTTACCTGAAGAAGCACATCTAGTTTGTAGATATTTTGAAGGGTGCTTTGTGATTTTTAGTACAATATCGTATTACAACCAAGTTTCAGGAACTTATGATGGACGCCATAATAAAATGACTGAAGAAGAATTCAGAGCATAT
The DNA here is from genome assembly GCF_030407565.1 of Pseudoalteromonas sp. APC 3694. Taxonomy (NCBI): domain Bacteria; kingdom Pseudomonadati; phylum Pseudomonadota; class Gammaproteobacteria; order Alteromonadales; family Pseudoalteromonadaceae; genus Pseudoalteromonas; species Pseudoalteromonas sp. APC 3694. Next base: position 72,901 of record NZ_JASDDE010000004.1, on the reverse strand, counting down.
ATTGAGAGAAGTGCTCTTAGAGAATAATTGCCACTTATCAAGAGTTTAAGGTTACGACAGTCCGCTTATGGCACAAACCGGAAATAGCCCACGCACTAATCCTGTATTTATACATTAAGGCTTCTTCAGACTTAATGTAATTCATTTTAATCATTCAACTATTTACCTAAACTTAGGGGCTGTTGGCCTTTACGGATTAATATTTGTTCAAACTAGGGGGGATTTAATCGCGACGCGAGATTTGTAACCTAGTGGGCTAAGTAAAAATCGAGCAAAGCTTCCGCGTCCTGCTCACGCCCCTTACCTACATCCATGTAGGCAACAAAGAGTTAATTGCCCCTAGGCTGAACCCTTCGGGCAGCGCCTGTTTGGCATTGATGCTGCGTTATCGCCTATTTATGGGGAATAACCACACCACATAGACTCTGCCTTGCCTAAAGACCAAACAGACTGCTGCAAATTTAACCTTGAAAGGTCAACAGACCCTGAACCTACTTAAATTTAAGGCGAGACTTTAGTTAATAAATCTCAATTTAAGTGCCATGCTTCGAATGAAATTTAAACAATTCTCAAGCTGCCGCGAATTCTCAATTTAAGTGGCGCTGGCCACACTAAAAAATAAAATTTAATTTTTGATCAAAAACCAATTGATAACTATTTTCGTTTAGATTAATATGAACCCACTAAATGAAATTGAGAGTTGTTTGTATTCATGTATGTTTGTCTTTGTCACGGTGTGACTGATAAAAAAATTGAGCAAACCATCGACGATGGTGCTACTACCATGCGCGAGCTAACTAAAGAGCTTAAAGTGGGCAGCCAATGCGGTAAGTGTTGTTGTTGTACTAAAAAGATCCTCAATCGTAAACTGATTCAAATTGCAGATATAACCGATCAAGTGGCTTAATAGTAATCTACATAAATAGGCCTACCTAAACGAATTGGTATAACATTTAAAAATTAAATATAAAAAAAGCAGCCTTAGCTGCTTTTTTTATATTTATAACTTTAACTTACAGTTGTGATTGTAAGTAGTTTTCAAGCCCAGTGTTTTTGATCAGTAGTTGCTGTGTTTCTAGCCAATCAATTTGCTCTTCTTGCTCATTTAAAATGTTATCGAGCGCTTCACGGCTAATGTAATCTTTTTTACTTTCAGCTAGTTTAATCGCAGCACGAAGCTCATCTACTGTATCAAGTTCAAAGCTCATGTTAGCGGCAATCATTTCTTCGCTGTTTTCGCCAATGCGTAAGCGTCCTAAATCTTGAAGGTTTGGCAGTCCTTCTAAAAATAAAATACGCTCAATTAAACGATCGGCGTTTTTCATTTTTTGTATCGATACTTTGTAATCAGCTTTGTCTAGTTTACTAAAACCAAAATCTTTAAACATACGTGCATGTAAAAAGTATTGGTTAATACCCACAAGCTCATTAGCAAGTACTTTATTTAGTGCTGCAATAACGTCTTTATCGCCTTTCATAATATAAGTCCTTATTCGCCCATTTGAGCTTGGTGATAGTTTTGAGTGCCAATTTTGTCAATCAGACCCAATTGTTGCTCTAACCAGTAGACGTGATCTTCTTCGGTATCAAATAATAGCTTTTCTAGAATTTCACGAGATTGATAATCTTGCTGTTGTTCACAGATGGCAATAACTTCTTTAACACACTCAACCACTTCAAGTTCCAAGGTTAAGTCGTTTTGCATCATGCTTTTTACATCGCTACCAATTAAGAGGTCACGACGTTTGGTCATGTTTGGTACGCCTTCTAAAAAAAGAATACGTTTAATTAACCAATCAGCGTGATCTTTTTCTTCTTCCATTTCATGGTTAAGACGCTCATAAAGTTTGTTTAAGCCCCAATCGTCGTACATACGAGAATGAATAAAATACTGGTCAATAGCAGCTAATTCGTTAGCTAACAATGTATTGAAGGCGTCGATTACTTTTTGATTACCTTTCATAGCGCTTATCCTAAAAATTTTAATTGTGGCTAGTCTAGTATATAGGCACAGAATTGCAAGTAATTTACTTATAAATCATATGGTTAATATTGAGTTTGATTCTCGTTTAAGTTTGCATTGCTGGCTGACAAATGGACAAGTTGTTATTTGTATTTTAGATCAGCAAGTTACATTTTTTATAACATAAAAAGGCATACTTACTAAGGTTATTAAGTAAAGTATTGCAGCTATTCTAAGTGTTGAGGTTGTTCTTTTACGCTTTATTACTTCGAATTCTGGGATGAATACAGTAAAACTGAAATATTTACACAACTGAGTTTTTTCACTCAATATATTTTGTAGCCACTCTCGTAATCTAATTATTGCTATTGTAGCGGGGGGATGTCTTTGCACCCAGCTCACGGCTCTGTAATTAATGAAGTAAGAAAGGCTAAGGAGCAGGGAAGTGGACATTTATTGTTTACACAAATATCCGTGAAAAAAGCAGATAAAGCTGAAAACTTAATGCTGCCCCTTGCAGCAGCAACTATCAGTACTCTTTAATTAATTTGTGATAATACTTATCTATCGTATTTTTGTAGCGGTTTAAATAAAAACCGCTGAGAAGTCTATCTAATATAAGTAAACCTACTTAGAGCTTTAATGTAATCATTTTGGTTATTGAAAACAGTGATTAGTAACACTCGATTACGCAGTGTTTAATTGCAAATTCATCATGTAAATAGTGTTTTATGGCATTAAGCTCAATAGGGGTATCTGTTTGCATCACAATTTCACAGTGAGTGGTATTATCGTCCAGTTGCCACGCTTTTATGGATTTTATTTGCGTAATAGCAAACTGTTGCAGTAATTTCTTGCTTATAAGTTGCTGATCAAAATCAATGGGGGCTGCCTGCATTAAAATGCTGCAGCTGGCTTTAAGTAATAACACGCCGTGATAAATAACGTACAGTGATATTAAAATGGTCGCTATTAAATCAACTACATACCACTGGTATAAAATAATTAAAGTACCGGCAATAATAACGACTATTGATGCCATTGCATCAGACACATTATGAATAAACGCCGCCTTTATATTCATGTTATTTTTAGCGCCGGCTTTAAAGGTTAATAATGCAGTGACTAAATCAATGAATAGCGCTACTGCAGCAACCCACACAATGATCCAGCCATTGATAGGTTGAGGGTTTAAATACCCGCTAATTGCTTCAAAAATTAAATAACCACCGATGACTATTAACGTGGTGCTATTAAAAAGAGTTGCTAGTATTTCTGCACGTTTGTAGCCAAAATGGTGGGTTGTATCAGCTTGCTTATTGCCAATTTTTCGAGCAACGAGGGCAATAAAAATTGAGGCTGCATCACTTAGGTTATGTAATGCATCGGCAATTAATGAAAGACTGCCGGAAAATATGCCGCCAACAACTTGCACTGCAGTCAGTAAAACATTTATAAATACGGCAAGAGTGAGCTGTTTATCACTTTGGTTATCATCAACGTGACTGTGTGAATGACCATGACCCATTTTAGTTAAACTTCTTCATTGCTTTACTGTGTACTCATAATGACAACTTTTTGCCATATATAAAAGCGTTGTTTTAATTTGTTTTTTTAATGCCCTAATGACTAAATTGAAATAAGCTCGTGAACGTTACTTATTGAATATAAAACGATATGCTAGGGTATAAATAAATGTATTAATGGCTTAAATTATCATAATTAGTTAAGCACTTTTTATATTAAATTAGATGCTTACCAGACATAAAAGTAGTTTTTTAAGGGTCAATAACAATGAACACAGCAATAGAAATTCGCGATGCAAAGCCAAGTGATGCAAAAACAATTCTACACTTTATCAATGAGCTTGCTATTTACGAAAAAGAACCTGATGCAGTTAAAACCGATGAGCAAGCCATTTTAAACACCCTGTTTTGTGAAGGCGCAACGGCGCACAGTTTAATATGTTTACAAGATGATGAGCCAATTGGCTTTGCAGTATATTTTTACAACTACTCGACTTGGTTAGGTAAAAATGGCCTCTACCTAGAAGATTTATATGTGAGCCCTGATAGCCGCGGAAATGGCGCTGGTAAAGCCATTATGAAAGAACTGGCAAACAGAGCAATCAATAAAGACTGTGGTCGCTTTGAATGGGTGGTACTTGATTGGAATAAACCCGCGATTGATTTTTATAATAGCATGGGCGCTGAACCACAAAATGAGTGGATTATATATCGTTTAACGGGTCAGGCGTTAATTGATTTTGCAAACAAAGATTAGGGTCTGTTGACCTTTTAAGGTTAAATTTGCAGCAGTCTGTTTGGTATTTAGGCAAGGCAGAGCCTAAGTGGTGTGGTTATTCCCCATAAATAGGCGATAACGCAGCATCAATGCCAAACAGGCGCTGACCTTCGGGTTCTGCCTAGGGGCAATTTACTCTTTGTTGCCTACATGGATGTAGGTAAGGGGCGTGAGCAGGACGCGGAAGCTTTGCTCGGTTTTTACTTATTCTTACATGGATGTAAGCCAGTAGAATAACGCAGGAGCAGTTATCGAGCCCACTAGGTTACAAACCTCGCGCGCGATTAAACCGCCCCTAGTTTGAACAAATTTTAATCCGCAAAGGTTAACAGACCCTAGTGCCGAATATGGCCAGTAATACGCTTAGTTTTTGCTAAGCTAAGCGCTACCTAATTTACAAGAGCATTTTATGGGTGATCAGCACTGGCAAAAAGCACGTCAAAGTCGTGATGCGCGTTTCGATGGGCTTTTTTATGTAGCCGTTAAAAGTACCGGTATTTATTGCAGGCCAATTTGCCCTGCGCCCACAGCTCACGAAAAAAATGTAGTCTACTATCAGTTTGCGCACTCTGCCGCGCAAGCTGGTTTCAGGCCTTGTATTCGTTGTCGGCCCGATAGTGCACCAGGAAGTGCGGCTTGGCAGGGAACAAAAACAACGGCTCTACGAGCCAAGCAATTAATTGATCAGAATAATCAGCACGACTGCGAAAAGCTCGCCACGCGTTTAGGAATAAGTAGCCGTTATTTAAGGCGATTATTTTCTCAATATTTTGGTATTTCTATCACGCAATATCGATTGTTTAACCAATGTCATTTTGCAAAAAAATTGATTCAAGAAACTAGCTTACCGCTTACCGAGATAGCGTTTGCCTCAGGCTTTAAAAGTGTTCGGCGTTTTAATGATGCTTTTTTAAAACAACTTAATATTGCGCCCTCAGCGCTCAGAACCGCCAAGCACCCAGCTGATATTGGGCTCACCTTAATTTTTCCTTTTCGTCCGCCGTATAACTGGCAGGCATTGCATGGGTTTTTAGCAAAACGATTAATTCAGCCAATAGAGTGGTTAACGCCAACCAGTTATGGGCGTACTTTTACTTATAAATCGTGTAGAGGGCGCTTTGATGCTGAGTTTGTTGCAGATAAACATCATTTTCGGGTGCAAATTGATATAGATAATACGCAATATTTACAGCCAGTTATTAACAACATTCGCCGTGTACTTGATTTAGATGCAGATACTTATTTAATTGAGGCGCATTTAAGCGAACACATTAATAATGCATTTCCACTTACTAAAGGCTTAAGGTTACCGGGTATTTGGTCAAGTTTTGAGGCGGGAGTTAGGGCTGTACTTGGGCAACAAGTCAGTGTAGCGGCGGCGCACAACCTAGTGACTAATTTAGTAACACAACTTGGTGAAAAGCAACACCAACAGGTCTATTTTCCTGAGCCTGAAGTGTTAGCACACAGTGATTTTGCATTCTTTAAAATGCCACAGGCGCGTAAAAATGCCCTGCATAACCTCGCTGAATTTTGTGCCGTGAATCCCGATTGTGATGACTTAGATCAATGGCTTAGTTTAAAAGGGATTGGCTCATGGACGGTTAGTTATGCAAAGTTACGCGGCCAAAGCCAGCCCGATATTTTACTCGATGGCGATTTAGGCGTTAAAAAGGCACAAGCGGCAGCAAGCTCTTTTGAATCTGCGAACTGTGCACCATTTCGATCTTACTTAACTTTTCAACTTTGGCAGCAATTATGATAGCGCAAACCAGTTTACCCAGCCCGATTGACGATATTATTATTCAGGCAACTGAAAAAGGTATTAGTTATGTGGGGTTTTATCCACCGACCAGTTATATCAGTACGCCTTTAAATAAGGTGACTAATTCACATGTTTTATCTTGTATGGCGCAGCTTAATGAGTACTTTGCTCATTCGCGTACCGAGTTTGATTTAGAACTTGATACTGGCGGCACGCCATTTCAGCAAAGCGTATGGCAGGCATTGTGTAGCGTACCCTTTGGAAAAGTGGCGACTTATAAAGATATTGCCGAGCAGTTAAACAACCCTAAAGCTGTGAGAGCGGTAGGGGCTGCAAATGGTAAAAACCCAGTCAGTATTATTGTGCCGTGTCATCGTATTATTGGTGCAAATAAAAAACTAACTGGTTATGCAGGTGGTTTAGAGCGCAAGCAATGGTTACTAGAGCATGAAGCAAAATAAATAGCTAAATAACGTATCCAAATTTGTATTCTGAGCACTTTAAGGTAGCATAAGCGCACTTTTTATTTGAAGGCACGGCCATGGCGCAATTATACTTTTACTACTCTGCAATGAATGCAGGTAAATCAACCACCTTACTACAATCTGCATTCAATTATAAAGAACGTGGTATGGAGCCGGTGATCCTCACGGCGGCTATCGATGATAGAGCCGGAGTGGGTAAAGTATCATCACGTATTGGCTTGCAAGCAGATGCACATATTTATGATGCGGATAAAGACGTATACGAGCTAATTAAATCGCTCAATAGTGATAAAAAACGCCATTGTGTACTCGTGGATGAATGTCAGTTTTTATCTAAAGATCAAGTTATGCAGTTAACCGATGTAGTCGATGAATTAGGTATTCCCGTATTGTGTTACGGCTTAAGAAACGACTTTAGAGGAGAGTTATTTAGTGGCTCGCAATATTTACTTGCTTGGGCTGATAAGTTAATAGAGCTTAAAACGGTGTGTCATTGTGGGCGCAAAGCAAATCACGTATTACGTACCGATGAAAATGGTGAGGCTATTGCCGATGGCAACCAAGTAGAAATTGGCGGCAACGACCGTTATGAATCGGTGTGCCGCAAGCATTACAAAGCCGCGTTAAATATGGGCCGTTAAGGCTTTAATAAAGGTATCTATATCCGCTTTGGTAATACCTAAATGGGTTACTAGCCTAAGTTGCTTACTTGGGCTAAACACAATGTCATGTGCTTTTAAATCGGCTGCTAGCTTTGTGATGTTTATGCTGTTATCAAACGTAGCGTAAACCATATTTGTGGTATTACTCATATTTACTTCAAAGCCTGAAATTTCACTTAACTGCTGTGCTAAATAACGCGCATTAGAGTGATCATCGACTAAACGTTGCGTGTTATTTTCTAACGCATATTGCCCTGCAGCAGCTAACATACCCGCTTGGCGCATACCGCCGCCAAGCACTTTACGCCAGCGTCTTGCTTTAGCGATTAACTGCTCAGAACCTAATAATAATGAGCCAACTGGCGCACCTAAGCCTTTCGATAAACAAATAGAGACTGAATCAAAATGTTTGGTGATATCACTAATATCAAGGTTAAGCTCGGCTGCGGCATTAAATGCTCGCGCGCCATCTAAATGCAGTGCTAAGTTATGTTGATCAACAAATTCACGTGCTTTAATTAAATAATCAATACCCAGTACTTTGCCACCTATGGTGTTTTCAAGGCTCAGTAATCGCGTTTTCGCAAAGTGGCTATCATCGGGTTTTATTGCAGCAGCAATTTTAGTAAAACATAGGCTACCATCGGCTTCATTTTCAATAGGTTGTGGTTGAATAGAGCCTAAAACGGCAGCGCCACCGCCTTCAAACTTGTAGTTATGAGCACTTTGCCCACAAATATACTCATCACCTCGCTCACAATGCGCCATTAATGCCAATAAGTTTGCTTGCGTGCCGGAGCTACAAAATAATGCATCGGCCACATTAAAACGCAATCGAGCATAAGCTTCCAATTGGTTAACGCTTTCATCATCGCCGTATACATCATCGCCAACCGGGGCATGATACATAATATCTCGCATTTTATTGCAAGGCTTGGTCACTGTGTCTGAGCGAAAATCTATCATGGGGTGTCCTTAAGTGGCTTTATACTAATTTTTCACAAATTTGTTCACGGGTCGTTTTATCAAAATAACTCCACGCAATAAAGCGACTGACTTTTTGCCCTTGTGCCATTTCAACGATTTTATAGTCGCAAATAGGGAGCTGTTTTAGCTGTGTTTGTAAAGCAGCAAGGGTCTCTTTTTTAGAAACCAACGAGGTGAACCAGATCACTTGCTCACTGAACTGAGCGCTTTCTTTGATCATGTTAGAAATGAATGCTAATTCACCACCTTCACACCACAGCTCATTACTTTGTCCGCCAAAATTAAGTGCTTGCGAAGGCGCTTTGCCTAAGTTTTTCCATTTACGTTCACTGCCTTTACTGGCTTCTTCTGCACTGGCGTGAAATGGCGGGTTACACATCGTTAAATGATACAAATCTTTCGCATTAATCACCCCTTTAAAAATATGCTCGGGATTTTTTTGTTGTTTAAGCGTTATTTTTAGATTATTGAACTGAGCGAGCTGCTTGGCTATTTTTATTGCTGCAGAGTCTATGTCGCTGCCAGTAAAGTGCCATTGGTATTCGCTATTGCCCGTTAGCGGGTAAACTAAGTTAGCGCCAGTGCCTATATCAAGCACTTTAATTTGTCGGCCAGTGGGAATAACTTGCTGATTATCTTCGCTGAGTAAGTCAGCTAAGTAATGAATATAGTCAACTCTACCTGGAATAGGTGGGCATAAGTTGTGCTCAGGAATGTCCCAAAAGTTAATATTGTAATGACTTTTTAATAGCGCCTGATTCAAGGTTTTTACAGCTAAGTTATTACTAAAATCAATACTTTGATTGCTTGCTGGCGTCGTAATTAAAAAAGCAGTTAACGAAGGGGTTTGCGAGGTAAGCAAATTAAAATCGTAACCATTTTTGTGTTGATTGCGCGGATGTAATTTAGAACGAGCTGATTTTGCTTTCATGAGGCTTTTTTAACAACAGGAATAAAAGCTAATAGTAACAAATACAGACAGAAAAAGTGCATAATTTTCCCTTTGGCTTACCAGATATTACTGGTAGGATGAGTTGTTAGCAATTATAAGGAATTCGCTTTGGCAATTACTCAACAATCTGTTTTTATTAAATTAGATGACTATCAAACACTGCATTTGCGCCGTATCGCCAATCAACAGCCGAGCGGCCCTGTGGTGTTATTAATTCATGGTGCGGTAGAAAATGGCAAAATATTTTACACTCATAGCAATAAAGGGTTAGCGCCTTTTTTAGCTGAACAAGGGTATTGTTGTTATGTCGCTGATTTACGCGGGCGTGGTGAAAGTAAACCTGCTATTTGTAAGCAAGCACGGTATGGACAAACTGAGGCGATTGTTGAAGATATTCCGGCATTTATTGAAAAAATTGAACAGTTAGAGAGTAAAAAACCTGACTTTTTAGTTGCTCATTCTTGGGGTGGGGTGTTGCTTAATAGCGTGTTTGCTCGCTTCCCTGAGCTGATAAACGATGTAAAAGCGTGTGCCTATTTTGGTTCAAAGCGTTCGCTATTTAATAACCACCCTAAAAAGTTATTTCAGGCCAATTTAATTTGGTATTTTATGGCGCCAATATTAGCGAAAAAACACGGTTATTTACCAGCAAAACGCTTAAAGTGGGGCAGTGATGATGAAACTCAAAAGTCGCATTATCAAAGTATGCAGTGGGCTAAGAAAAATCCGTGGATAGACAGTGATGATGGCTTTGATTACGCTAAAACATTAGCAAATCTCACGCTTCCTCCAACGTTACATATTGCGGCAGTAAAAGATAAAGCATTGGCACAGCCTATCGATATTCAAAAGTTTATTGATGAGTCAGGTGCTGGGGTGCAAAAAATGCAAATATATGGCCGCCGCTTTGGGCACAAAGTAGATTACGACCATATTAATATGCTTACCCATCCACAGGCACGCCAAGAACAGTTTATGGATGTGCTTAATTGGTTTGAGGCAACGAGAGCAGACTAAGTAAAGGGGCTTCATAACGCTGCCATTTATCAAGGCTTTTGTTATTTACAGGCTGCCTGATGGCATGTTTACTGAGCGTTGTAACGGCGCTTTTATTTTTGTAAAAGTCTAAACAAGTCTGTTCAAATTCACAGCCAGTAAAACTCAATAGTGCGGTTAATTGATCTTTAGGGTTTTCAATTAACTGCTCATAACTTAAATTATAAATAGCTAAGCGGTTAAATTGTTGCCAATGGCCCATCAGTTTTTCATAAAGCTGATGGTACAAAGTAAATTCATTTAAATCACAAAAATAGGGTTCGTTTTCAGCAAAGTAATTAGTAAACACTGAAAATGCGGTTGCGTTAAAGTTGCGGGTCAGGTTAATAAACTTAGCGTCTGGGAATAAAATATAAATTAACCCTAAGTTTTGGTAGTTGCTAGGCAGTTTATTGATCACAAATGCGCAATTGCTCCCAGAAGAACTTAAGGTATCTAAATATATAGCTCTGGCTTGGTTAATTAAAGGCGTTGTTAGCTTAGTTAAGCATTGAGGGTAGCGTAACCCTGTTTTATGTTCTAAAAAAGCGACTACCTTATTACTAATACTGGTGTCTTCTCCAAGCGTTGTCCATTGACTGTGTCCTGCTAACATCTGCTCCAGTAAGGTTGAGCCGCTTCGTGGCATACCAATAATAAACACGGGCGTAACAGGATACTGCTTATTTAGGTTTGCTAAATTGAACACACTTTCATTATTATATTCAATAAGTTGATCATAAAACTCAATTAAATCTTCAGTATTAAATTCACTGAGTTTGTGTTGTTGCTGATTGGCAATCACAAAATAGTTAAACGCTTGATCAGTATCGTCTAATTTGTCGTAACTTTTAGCTAAAGCATAGTAGCAGACCATTTTTAAGCGTAGGTTATTTGTTTGCGTTAAAAAGTGGTGTAACTGAACGATGTAATTATTTGCTTTATTAAAGCGCCCTAATTGTACCAATTCAAATAAAACATAAGCCGTAACTGGTGCTATCCCAAGCTTTAATGCTTCCTCAAACGTGGCCTGCGCTTTATCAAGCTCGCCAAAGGTTAAATAGTGCTGGGCTAAATAATAATGAGTGTCTGGGTTGTCTGCGGCAATACTGGTTGCGTATTCGAGTACTTTTTGCGCATCTTCAGGAGAGTTGACCGCATTAAATGCATCACTTAGTGCATACAAAGGTTCTAATGCATAAGGGAGATGCTGACACGCTCGTTGTAGTATATAAACAGCGGCATCAAATTGCTCTAAACGCAGTGCTACTTTACCTAAGCCAAACAGGGCGTCACCATTATCAGGCTCTGCTTGTAATAGCATTTTGTAATGAAACTCAGCTTCTCTGAGCTTATTTTGTGATAATAACTGGTCCGCTTTTTTTAGTAGCATAATACAACTAATATTCTTTTTATTTACTATAACCCCAAAGTCACAAAAAATGCGAGTGTAAAAGTCACTTTAAATGGGTTTATAAAGGGCAATAAAAAGGCGAAATGCATTACACATTTCGCCTTTGATTATCATTAACACATGTTAGAAAGTATAGGTTGCTTTAGCGTAGTAAAAGCCACCATTAATTCCGTATGGAGATGTTTCGTAGTACTTACCACCCCAGTTGTTATTTGGTGCCACTGTGAAATCAAGTTTCTCTGCTTCTTGATCCAGTAAGTTTTGTGCACCCAATGAGAAGCTAATTGAGTCATTCATGAAGTAGGTTACTTCTATATCTAACGTGACTGCTGCGTCAGCCATTTTAGCTGTTTCATCATAATCTACATGAACGCCTTGGTACTCACCAAAGTAGTTAAGGCGAGAAAATGCTGAAAAGCTTTCCCATTGTTGTGCCCAGCTCAGTGTTGCACGGTGATTAGGTAAGTCATTTTCAAGACGACTTACTTTAAATGCACCAGTTATATCACTTGAGCGTGTTACTTCTGTTTCATTCCAGTTGTACGCTAAGCTAAATGTAGAGCTACCACTGAACAATTCAGCTGAGTAGTTAGCAACTAAATCAACACCTTGTGTAGTGGTATCAAAGTCATTAGTAAAGAAACTAACTTGCGCAAGGTTTTGTACGTTAGGTACGCCCGCAGCTTCAAGCGTGTCTTTATCTGCTTGGCTAAGTTCAATTTTATCTGATTGGCTAATACGGTCATCTACTTGGATGTTGTAGTAATCAACCGTTAAGAATAAATCGCCAATAGTATACACCGCACCAAAGGTGTAGCTTTGTGATTCTTCAGGCTCAAGTTCAGTACCACCTAGTTGAATAGCAATTGGGTTTGTAGGTGGTAACAAAGCCGAATCTACTAGTACACCACTGCTTAAGTTAGTTTGTACGTTACTAACATGCGCTTGGCCTACGGTAGGCGCACGGAAACCGGTGCTGATAGAGCCACGAATATTTAGATCTTCAGTCAAGTGGTATTGACCCATTAACTTATAGTTAGTGGTTGAACCAAAGGTATCGTAATCTTCGTAGCGAAGCGCTAAGCCCATTAAGAACTCTTCAGTAAATGGCGCTTCAATATCAATATAAGCTGCATAGTTACGACGGTCATTCGCCTGCATCTGATGGTTTAAATCCAGGGAAACCGTTAAAACCTATACCAAAACCTTGATCAGTTAATGGACCTGCAATAAACGAAGCCTCATCACCTGCCACTACGGTAAAGGTTTCTTCATGCCATTCTAAACCACCGGTAATGTTTACATCGTAAGCTAAATCAAAGTCAAACCCTTTTGAAATATCAAAATTAAAGTTTTTCTCTAATTGTTCATATTTACCTGGGCTAAAATCACGCGGGCTATCTGGACCCAGTGAAGCATTGATTGTGTCGTATATGAAGTAGCGAGATTCGTTATACCCAACCTTACCACTTAGATCATAATAAGCGCCTTCTAAAAAGCCGCCAGTAAACTCACCTTTAGTACCGATAGTAAGTGACGTATCTGTAATATTACCACCAAAGTTTGGTGTAAAACCGCCCGGAAGCATTTCGTTAAATGCGAAACAATCAGGGTTATTTGCTACACCATTAATATAGTCAGGGTTATCAAGAACGTTGTCATCAATCATAATGGTTGGACAGTTACCGCTCATATCACCGGTTAAATCACCAACAAGCAGTGTTTCGCCACCATCATTTGAGTATGCACCAGGGCGAGTATGTGGGTTACGGTAATAAAAACCACCGCGTACATCACGCTCTGAGTAGTTACCAAACATGTAAAATTGTGAGTCGTTAGTAAGTTCTAAACCAATATTACCAAAGATAGAGATGTCGTCATCTACCTCAGGTGCACCCCATACTTGGGTGATCGGGGCAATGTTTGGTACGCCAGCGGCATCAAGTGCGGTAGCATCCGCTCTTTGTACTGAGCGGCTGGTTGCGTCGGCTGTTTTGTACTGAAAGCTTAAATTAGCAAAACCGCTATCGGTAAATGGTAAGCCCACATTACCTGAAATTTGAGTTGTATCACCGTCGCCCTCATAATATTCGCCTTTGCGAACTTCGAAAGATCCGCCTTCAGAGGCATCTATAAGTTGGAAGTTTAAAACCCCAGCAATCGCATCAGAACCATATTGTGCAGCGGCACCATCACGAAGTACTTCTACTTGTTTCAGTGCAATACTTGGAATTACTGAAATATCAGCACCTTGCGCACCATCGTTAATACCACCACCTAAAAAGGCGATAACTGAAGCACGGTGACGACGTTTACCGTTAAGTAAAATTAGTGTGCTATCTGAAGGTAGTCCGCGTAAGTTTGCAGGGCGCACTAATGAAGCAGCATCACTGATTGGCATTGAGTGTACGTTTAAAGAAGGAATAACCCCTTTTAATAGCTCTAGCATATCAGTGTTACCTGATTTACTTAGCCCTTCACCACCAATAATATCGATAGGTACAGGAGAGTCACCAATAGAACGAGGCGCAGAGCGCGTACCTACTACGGCAATTTTTTCTACATTTTTGTTAACTTTAACTTCGGTTTGCTCTTCTTGAGCAATTGCTGAACCAGAAACAAATAAGCCTGCGGCTGTTGTTGCTAGAGCAAATTTGATGGCCTGTTGAAGCGCATTGCTTTTTAATTTCATTCTAAATATCCCCAGTTAGAATTGATTTGTATAGTCTATTTGATGACTTTATTGTGGACGGTTCACATTCAATGGGGAGCAGATATTGCTAACTCACTCCTAAAAGCTTAATAAACTAAGCGCACCTCCTGTGAGTCCTCGAAATAGACTATAGATAAAAAAACTAAAGAGGGTAATGGGTAGTTAACCACTATTTAACAAGTTGAAACAAATGGTTTATCTAAAAATAACGCAGAGTTAATCATAAGTAGGGCGGGGAAAGGGGGTAAAAGCAGGCATTGATACATAGTTATTAATTAAATAAGCTATTTTAGCTACTTTCTATTATTGAATTAAACTGACTTGCTATTGATATTTTCACCATGATGTTTTTTCCACTGTGCAAGTTTTTCTTTGTACTCATCCCATACACATGGACAGCAACTACCACCGCCGCAGCACTCATCAGATTTTGGCCTTTCGGGTTTAGTGTTGGGTATGTTTTTTTGCATGTTTTTAATTAAAACTGAGGAAAAAGAACTTTAAGAATAAATGATTGAATAAAGCGTGTAAATTATTCTTTGTGAACTGAAAGCGCTGTGTGAGAATACAGGCTATGCGATTATATAAAGTTATCCATCGTGCACCCTGGCGGGTTGCTAAAATAAGTAAAAAGCGACAACAACTACGCTTTCGTCGTGCTATGGTCGCGCTTAAAATTGCGCTTGCCCAAGAAAGGCAAGAAACCAAAGAAATGCTAATAATTTATAGGCGTTATACCCAAGGGCAAACAAATAAAGCAGAACTAAAACGCGCCAACGAGCAGTTTGTTGATATATTAAAAGGACTAGGGCTAGGCGTTTTTGCGTTATTACCGTTTGCACCATTAACTATTCCACTGGTTGTTAAACTAGGGCAGTTAGTAGGTGTTGATGTATTGCCGAGTTCTTTTAGTATGAATAAGCCGATTAAAGAAATTGATCAACAAAACCAAGAGCAAGACTCAACGCCCTCAAAGAAGAAGTAAGCTAGTAGAACATAATTAGCTATACCTTTTAATAGTGCTTATTGTTATGCTAAGGCATCATTTTCTATTATGTGAGTCATTTAATGAGTGCTTTACTTCGTCATACCTCTTCAGGAATTCCTCTATCATTTATCGTTAAAAACGAACTAACCGATTGGCTTACGCAGCAACCGAGTTTTGTACAGCGCTGGCTAGCAAACACAGATTTTGAAAAATCAGGACTCGCACTAGTACCAAACCCAGAAACGGGTGAACTAAGTCAGGTATTTTGTGTAATGCAAAGCACTGATGATTTTTGGGCTGCTGGCGAGCTTGCCAGTAAATTACCTGCGGGTTGTTATCAAATTCAAGGTGATGAGTCTTTAGTTGCTCAACTTGCTTTAGGCTTTGTGTTAGGTGGTTATGAGTTTAGTGAATACAAACAAAAAGCCACCGCTAAAGCTCAGCTTGGTATTGCTGATAAAACATTATATGAACAAGTAAAACAACAAGCGGATGCCATTAATTTAGCACGCGATTTAGTTAATACCCCAGCTGCCGATATGATGCCGCAGCACTTATCACAAGTCATGAGTGACCTAGCAGATACATTCGACGGTGAATTTTCGCAGTGGATAGGTGATGAGTTATTAGAGCAAAATTACCCAACTATTCACATGGTAGGGCGCGCGAGTGAAAATAAACCACGATTACTTGACTTGAAATGGGGGGCAGTCGATGCGCCACAAATTACGTTAGTCGGTAAAGGCGTGTGTTTTGATTCCGGTGGACTGGATTTAAAGCCCAGTTCAGGCATGCGCAACATGAAAAAAGACATGGGTGGGGCTGCGCATGTTATTGCCCTGGCTCAGCTAATTATGGCCGCTAACTTACCAATACGCCTTCGTGTTTTAGTGCCTGCGGTTGAAAATGCTGTTTCGCGTAATGCATTTCGCCCTGGCGATGTAGTAAAAACCCGTAAAGGTATTATGGTCGAAATAGACAATACCGATGCAGAAGGGCGATTAGTACTGTGTGATGCTTTAAGCGAAGCACAAAACGATGATCCTGAATTAATCATAGATTTTGCTACATTAACCGGTGCGTGCCGCGTTGCTTTAGGTACAGAGTTACCGGGATTTTTCTCAACGGATCGCGCTGTAGCAAATGCCATTATGGACTCGGGAATACAAGTTAACGACCCTGTTTGGCAATTGCCGTTATTCGAGCAATACAAACCATTTTTGAAAAGCGATGTGGCTGATATGGCTAACTGTGCAAGTACGCCATTTGGTGGCGCAATAACCGCTGCGCTTTATTTGAAAGAGTTTGTAGAGCCAAATACACCATGGGTTCACTTTGACGTAATGGCATGGAATTTACGTGCATTACCTGGGCGTCCAGCTGGTGGTGAGGCACTGGGTATTCGTGCAGTATTTACTTACTTACAAAATCGATTTAACTAAATTAAATATACCTTGAGTTATTAGATATTAAAGTGCATATAACTCAAGGGGTAAGCCATCTGGATCGGCAAAAAAGGTGAATTTTTTGCCGGTTATTTCATCTTCTCTAATATTTTCGACGATGACATTGTGTGACTCTAAATAATGTTTAGCAGTATTAATACACCCAACTTTAAATGCTAAATGTCTAAGTCCTTGTGCTTCGGGGTAGCTTGGTCTACTTGGCGCATCATTAAACGAAAATAATTCTAACTGACTACCATCAGGTAAAGCTAAATCGAGTTTGTAAGACTGACGCTGTGCACGATAATGCTCATTAATAATCGTGAGTTTTAATATTTCACTATAAAAATGTTTAGAGCGTGGGTAGTTGCTACAAATGATGGCTACATGATGAATGCCTAGTAGTTGCATATATTTTCCTTAAAAAGCAAAAAGCGCACTAAAAGCAGTGCGCTGTTTATCAATACATGTGCATGGTCATATATATTAGCTTTTAACTAGGCTCTGCGTCTTTACACGCTTTTACAGCCGGTGCAACAAGCTCTAAACCCGTTTTATCACACGGTGGAAGCTCAGCATCACTAATAGCGATAGGCGTTACTCGCTCGCCCCATTTTATATAGCTTGCCGCCCAAGTAAGGCCAGCCCCAAATGCCGCCGACATAATGTTTGCATGCGGTTTAATTAAGCCCTGCTCAACGGCTTCACACAATGCAATTGCAATGGTGGCAGCAGAGGTGTTGCCATATTCACCAATATTGACCATTACTTTTTCGTCATCCACTTTTAAGCGATTTTGAATAGCTTGAATAATGCGTAGATTGGCTTGATGCGGAACTAGTACATCGATATCGTCTAACTTAAGATTGGCTTGTTCAAGCACGTCGTCACAGGCTTCACTCATGCCTTTAACGGCACGTTTAAATATTTCACGGCCTTCAAATAAAAGGTCTGATGGACCAATTGGCTCATATTTATTTAAATCACTGCCAAAATTAGTAATGTGTAAAATATCACGATCTTCGCTGTCACAACCGGTTTTAGTCCCTAATAAGCCTGCAGGTGTTTCTGCTGCTTCAAGCACAACGGCACCGGCACCATCACCAAATAATACTGCGCTGTCGCGTCGTGCCCAGTTTACATACCACGTCATGCGCTCAGCCGCGATAACGACAGCTTTTTTGATCATGCCAGCTTGAATTTGCGCTGTCGCAGCTTGTAAAGCATATAAGAAACCAGAACATGCCGCGTTGGTGTCCATGGCTGCAGCGCCTGTGGCACCAATATTTTTTTGTACTAATGAGGCGGTGTTTGCAACTACTGTTGAGGGGGTGCACGTTGCTAAAATAACTAAATCGATATCTTTTGCATCTACGCCAGCACAAGCAATGGCATGTTTTGCAGCCACACTAGCAAGTTCAGCAGTACTTACATGGCTAACTCTTCGTGCCTTGATACCTGTGCGTGTGGTGATCCACTCATCGGTTGTATCTACAATTTCACTTATTTCGTCGTTGCTGATGCTTGCTGGTGGAATGCATTTACCCCAACCAGTGATATGTGCGTAAGGCATAGTGTGTTCTCTTAAAAGTGGTATGACGTGTTCGTCTAATGAGGACGTTATATCAAAAATTAGCTGTTAACACTAGTTTATAGCATGGTTTGCTTAGTAATTACTGCTATTTTACGGACTATTTGCTGCATTTTTGTTTAAAGGTAAGTGGCTTATTTTTATTGTGTTAATTAAATGCTTTTAATGATTTTGCGTGTTTTACACTATAGCTCATAGGCTTTCTAAGCTTAATAGAATACGAATACTTTGTTGACCATATATGCTTGAGTGCGGCTGAGTGAGCAGCTAATATGGGGCGCATATTATGAAATCATTACTTAAAAAGCATTATTTATAATGGATAACAAAGCAATGTATATTCAGTCAGGTGAATCTTATTGTGTTAATTAAAACCGATCCTGCTATTAGCCGGTTATTAATGCTGCGCAGTGGCGCCATTGCTGTGCAGCTTATTGCGGTGTTAAGCGTTTATTTTTTATTAGAGCATCAAATTGCGCTCATGCCGTTGCTAGCCGTTATTACGCTTGAGGCGGTTTTTCAGTTAGCAAGTATCATTGCTTATAGAAATGTTAGCCAAGCAAAGCCAGTTGGCATGCTGATGCAACTGACCGCTGACGTACTTTTTTTAACTATTTTGTTGTCTTTAAGTGGCGGTGCAACTAACGCATTTGTGTCGTTATTATTGTTACCTATTATGATAGCGGCAATTACATTGAGCGCTCGTGGGCTTGCCTATATTGCTGTGCTGGCTATCGCTGCCTACAGCATGCTACTGATTAAAATGCCAGAGCATAGCATGCACCAAATGAACATGAGTGGCCACTTTATTGGTATGTGGGTTAATTTTGTTATCAGTGCCTGCGTGATTGCGTTGGTTATTGGTGCAATGAACCGTGCTTTACAACAACGTGAGCGCACTATTGCCAAAGTTAGAGAGAAACAGTTGCGCAGTGAACAACTGGTTACTCTCGATGGCGCAGCGGCGCAAATTACTCATCAATTAGCAACGCCTATTGCTAATTTACAATTATTGTTTGAAGAGCTTGTAGAAGAGTATCCCAACAATGAAATTATTCAGCAAATGCAAGCACCCTTGCTGCAATGCCGCACTCAGCTTAATGATTTTAGAAAGCTCTCTATGCAGCTACGAGATAAAAACACGCAAACACCTATAAAAGCAGAGCAGCTGCAAAATCAAATTCATGATACGTTGCTATTACAATACCCTAATCAACAAATAAACTGGCTTAATGAGGCGCCTAAAGCCACATTAAAAAGTGATGCGATGCTGCTACCTGCTATTTTAAACTTATTACAAAATGCAGCGCTTGCTAACGAAAAAAAAGGCCAAATGCAATTAGAGTTGAGTTGGCAACAGCCAGATGCGCAAAGTATTGCGTTAATTATTCGGGATTTTGGCGCTGGTTTTTTATCCTCAGAGTTAGCGGAGTTAGGCGGGCAGCTCATGCCCAGCGAGCAAGGCATGGGAATAGCGGTTATGCTATCAAATGTCACGTTCGAGCGTTTAAATGGTTCGTTAACTGTTTATAATCACCCCGATGGTGGGGCGGTGGCCAAGATACAAATGCCACTATTAATAACCGAGTCGGCGCTATGAAGCTGCTAATTATTGAAGATGACATTAACCTTGCTACCACTTTGGCAAGGCGCTTAACAAAACACAGCTTTAACTGTGAGGTTGCACATAACCAAACAGAGGCTTTACTTAGGGCTCGCCAGCAGCAACCTGATTGTATTTTATTAGATATGAAGTTAGCAGATGAAAATGGGCTGGCGCTTATTGCACCGCTGCGACACTTGTTACCCAAGGCGCATATTGTATTGCTTACCGGATTTGCAAGTATAGCTACAGCCGTAGAGGCGATGCGCTTGGGCGCTAATGACTATTTAACTAAGCCTGTCGATATGGCAAGCTTATTAAAAGCGCTAAAAGTAGAGCCGGTATCGACAGTAACCGAAATTCCTGAAGAGGTTATGTCACCCGAGCGTTTAGAGTGGGAGCATATTCAACATGTATTGCACAGTAACAACGGTAATGTATCAATGACTGCAAGGCAGCTTAATATGCATAGACGCACTTTGCAGCGCAAGCTACAAAAAAAACCTGTGCAGCAATAAGCCCTCACTTGAGCAAGCAATTAATGACCCATACCGCCGCGCTAATAAAAAGCCAAAAAATTATACTGTTCGACGCCCAGTGCAAGCTTTGTAGTGCGTGGTGTAATTTTATTATTGCTCACGACCCTCAGGCCATGTTTAAACTGTGCAGTGTACAATCACCAAAAGGGCAGCAAATATTAATGCACTTTTGCTATTCGACAACTGATTTTGCCTCTATGGTTTACATTGAAAACGCTCAAGCATTTATACAAAGCCATGCATTTTTTGAGGTGATTAAACAGCTAGGCTATCCGTGGAAACTTAGTGGTATGTTTAGTGTGTTGCCAAATCGTTTTAACAATTGGCTTTATGATAAAATTGCATCAAATCGATATACCTTATTTGGTAAATATCACTATTGCAGGATCCCTTCAAAGCAAGACCAAGCCCACTATTTATAAGTGCTTTAATAGATGCCTGACTATATTGGCTGTGCTAAAATCGCGGCGTTTAATTACTAGTAAATAGGTTTTAAGGGCTTTTTCATGGCAAATACGGCGCACGCACTGCATATTTTAGTAAAACATAAAGAGATTGCAGAAGACATCATCAAGCAATTAGGCAAAGGCGCAAAGTTTCAAACTTTAGCTAAAAAGTATTCGTCATGCCCATCGGGTAAAAAAGGCGGTGATTTAGGTGAGTTTAGACGAGGCCAAATGGTTCCACAGTTTGATAAGGTTGCCTTTAGTGGTGCAATTTTAGAACCGCATTTAGTAAAAACGAAATTTGGTTGGCATGTGATTAAGGTGCTTTATCGTACATAAACTAACGCAATTTTAAGTTGCCGCTATACTTATCATTTGTTTAGTTTGTTACATTGCTAAAGCAACTTGGAATAACTATGAAGCTTATTATTTTATGCTGCAGTTTAATTTTAATGGCAGTGTCATTTTTTGCCAGTAGCACTGAGCAAACGATCACCCTTAAGCTTGGCAAACCAAGCACCCAAGACATACCAAAAAACCACTATATTTTAACATTATTAGAAAAGAGCTTTGCAAAGGTTAATGTAAAGCTCAATATTGCTTATAGTCTTGAGCCAATGAATACTAAAAGAATTTTAGAAGAGCTCACACGTAACGATGATGTTAATTTAGCTTGGTTAACTTTGCCAAACTCCCTTGCAGAGCAAAGACATTTAATCCGCACAAGTTATCCTATTTATAATGGGCTGCATTCAAAGCGCTTGCTCATGGTTAAACAAAGCCGGTTGGGTGAATTTTCAGATATAAAAACCCTTGAACAACTAAAGCCGTTCATAGCCTTACAAAAGCAAAGTTGGTCTGATTATTATGTATTAAAGAACAATGGCTTAACAGTTAATGGTGATTTGAGTTATGAAAGCATGTTAAAAGCGTTAGATGAAGGACTTGGCGATTATTTTCCGCGTTCAGTAACTGCTATAAAAGCCGAAATACGTAAACATCCTCAGTATAACTTTGTTATTGAGCCTCATATTATGCTGCAATACGATAATTACTATTATTTTTACGCAAACGAAAATAACAAAGCAATCATTGAGTTATTAGAGCAAGGCTTAACAAAGTTAGCAGATAGCGGCGAGTTAAATGCGCTTTATGAGCACTATTATCGTGATGTTGAGGACGGGCTTAATTTAAATAACAGACGGGTGTTTAACTTAAAAAATTAATAAGGTTAGGCCGCAAAATGTAGCCTAACCCGAAAAATTATTGCTCCTGTTTGGCTTCTTCTTCACTTATTTGCTTAAGTGCTTGAATAAACGATTCACTCGGTTGCCCACCGGTAAGCGCGTACTTATCATTTATAATGAAAGTAGGTACTGAGGTTATTCCCATTTGTTTAAAGTTATTTTGCTCTTGGCGTACCGCTTGTACGTATTTATCTGAGTGTAAAATTTCTCTGGCTGTGTCTATGTTAAGGCCGACTTTTTCTACCACATCCAGTAACGCATCTTCTTGATTTAAGTAAATAATACTTACATTACTCTAATTTAAATCAGTTCCATGTACCCTTTTTAAATAAATTTGTTAATTTTTTGCTTTACTTTTGTGTGCAGGGTTAACATAATAAGCGTAATAAAAACATTTAATATATTGATACAATAAAAAAGGATTTTAAATATGAAAAAATTATCAGCTTTATCATTGGCTACATTGCTCTCAGTAAATAGTTATGCTGCAATGGACTGTAATACTGAAAGTGAGAGTAAAAAGTGTACAAAAAACAAAAGCTTACTTTTCTAATGGTGAACCTGTTAATGTTGATTTTTCTATTTGGTATAACAGTTATCGAGCAAATGTCTACTATATTTCAGATAACCCTTATCCCAATTATATGAAAATGGGAGATCTGCAAGATATTTTAGAAAGTCAGAATGATAAAGAAATATGGGATAACGAACAGACCGCAGATTTTATTTCATCGATTTTGCAGGTAAAGGTTTTGGTTAACTACATTTTGTCTAACTATGACCTTAATCCAGATATGGCAGCAAAGCTTACCAAATCGTTAGGACAAGCAAATGCTTTGATTGCTACAATTAATAGCACTACGCAGATTTCAAACCACTTAGTCAATGAGGAGTGGGGTTACGCTGGAATTGAATTAGCTACAACTTTAGTTGGTTTGGCAATGACCGCAGGCGGAAGCATTGCTATTGTTGCTGGTGCCCCCGTCGCTTTGACAACTGGAGTGGTCATGGTGTCAGCTATGGTCGTACTTCCTAAAATTGAGGCGTGGGGCGATAAAAACTTAGAGCGATTT
Organism: Pseudoalteromonas sp. APC 3694; assembly: GCF_030407565.1. Classification (NCBI taxonomy): domain Bacteria; kingdom Pseudomonadati; phylum Pseudomonadota; class Gammaproteobacteria; order Alteromonadales; family Pseudoalteromonadaceae; genus Pseudoalteromonas; species Pseudoalteromonas sp. APC 3694. The sequence goes on along the minus strand of NZ_JASDDE010000004.1, from coordinate 49,689 downwards.
AATCATAAAGATTTTCTGAATGTTATTAACTTAAAGTTTGGCTTACCAAATATTTTTAAATTAGCTGACGATGCTATCGATGATCTTATATGTTCAATGATCCCTCCACATAAACGTAGAAGCGCCGGTTGTAGTATTCGCCCTATAATATTGGACTTAGATGGTGATGGTCTTTCCTATACAAAATTAGACAATTCACCATATTTATTTGATGTAAATAATGATGGGATTCTTGATAAGTTAAGTTGGCCCACTAAAGGAAATGCTGTTCTTTTTGCTGATTAGAATGGTTCTGGCATTATAGACAAACGCACTGAATTTATGTTTTCTCTATTTTCTCCGAAAAAATCTGCTACTGATTTAGAGGGCTTAATGACGTTTGATTATGATAGTAATAACGTAATAAACAATTTGGATCCAATTTTTGAAAAGTTATTTATTTGGAATGACAAAAACGAAGATGGATTGCAGACATATGATGAGATTAATAGCTTAAATAGCCTTGGAATTAACTTGTATTTTACTGAAAAGGATCTAAAAAGTGCTAAAAACTTTAAACTAGATAGTGAAATTGACCAAATATTTAAATTTAAGTCACTTACACATGTGGGGAACGCTTATAGCATCCGAATGAAAGTGAGATTAAATTAATGCTAAAAAGAATGACATTGACTTTTGACCTTAAAAAGCTTTTTCGCCTACACCGCTGGACTTTAGCGGTAGCGGTTTATATCTTCATAATATGGTTCACCACGCCTGATACTTGGTCTCATCAAGAGACCTACTTTAGAGCTGTAACACTGCGCCAATTATCAATTATTCTCATACCGGTATTTATTACCTATTTTCTCGTTGATTTTTTTAAAAATAAACCGATTATTGTCGATTTAAATGAGCAGACATTGATTCAAGGTGAAAAGGTTATAGATTTAATTAAAGCAGACCATATCACGATTGTTGAAAAGCCCGTGATTAAATCAATTGAGATACACTTTTCTAAACATGGCTATTCTTTAGTTAAGATACCTGGATGGTTTATTGAAGATGTCACGCAGACTAGCTTGAATTTCTATCATTACGCTAAAAATACAGATAAAAAATTTAGTATATCCAGAAAAAGAACGAGTCCGTTAAAAGGCAGCATTATTTAATTTTCACCATAAGCAGATTTAATTTTGAAGTATCTAACTGTTAGGTACCTATAGAGAAGGCGTTCAAAGTTCAGTGTCAGATTAAATTCTTAAATATTATGCACGTTGTTTAAACGCTTCTTAAAAAATACTAACTGAGATAAATAAGGGCTGCGATGTGCAGCCTTTTTTGGTTTTAAACTTTATTTTTTAAGTGTCTTGCTTGGCTTCTTCTTCATTTATTTGCTTAAGCGCTTGAATAAATGACTCACTCGGCTGCCCACCGGTAAGCGCGTACTTATCATTTATAATGAAAGTAGGTACTGAGGTTATTCCCATTTGTTTAAAGTTATTTTGCTCTTGGCGTACCGCTTGTACGTATTTATCTGAGTGTAAAATTTCTCTGGCTGTGTCTTTGTTAAGGCCGACTTTTTCTACCACATCCAGTAACGCATCTTCTTGATTTAAATATTTTAAATCGGTGAAGTGTGCTTCAAAAAACGCCAATTTCAGCTCAGTTTGTTTGCCTTCTTCACGCGCCCACATTAGCAAGCGGTGTAGATCAAAGCTGTTGATCATGATGCGTTTACCGTCAAAATTAAAGGTAAACCCAGCTCGTTCACCCGCATCCGCCATGTTTTGACGATTTCGCGCGCTTTCTTCTTCAGTTAAACTGTATTTTTGCTGCAAGTGCTCGTTTAAGTCTTGTCCTTCAAGTGGCATATCTGGATTAAGCTCAAAAGGGTGCCATGTAATATCCGCACTCATTTCGTCTTTTAATTCTGCCAATGCGGTTTCTAAGTTTTTATACCCAATAATACACCACGGGCACATTACATCTGAGACGATATCAATTTTTAAGTTTTTCATAGGGATCCTTGAAGGATTGCTTTTTAATAACAATGGATATTGGGATGAAGTTTAGTTTATCAATCATTGAACATAAAAAGAGCAGCGAAAGTGCTGCTCGTTTATTGAATGTTTTCAGGTTAGCTGTTCAAGCCAAATGGGTCGTCAATGCTGTGGCTTGGCTGGGTAAACCAACGCGGACCGTCATCTGTCATATAGAAGTGATCTTCTAATCTAACCCCAAACTCATCTGGAATAACCAGCATTGGTTCGTTACTAAAACACATGCCTGTGGCAAGCGGGGTTTTATCGCCGCCCACTAAGTATGGCCATTCATGAATGTCTAAGCCAATACCATGGCCTGTGCGGTGTGGGCAACCTGGTGTTTGGTATTCAGGGCCTAAGCCTTGAGCTGCTAAGTAGCTGCGAGCTGCTTCGTCAACCGATTCACAGGTTTCGCCAAGGGCGGCTTGATTGAAAGCTGCTAACTGGGCCGCTTTTTCAAAATCCCAAAATAGGCGTTGGCGGCTGGTTGCTTCACCAAATACGTAAGTACGGGTAATATCAGACAGGTAATCGTGTACTTTGCATCCGGTATCAATAAGGACCATGTCGCCTTTTTTCAAAATTTGCGGATCTTTTACACCATGAGGGAATGAGGTAGCAAGGCCAAACAATACAATACAGAAGTAATTACCTGGGGCACCTACTTTTTGATGCGCTTTTTTTATAAATTCTTCGACTTCTACGGTGCTAATTCCTTCATAAAGCATGCTCGCCGTAGCCTGATGAACCGCTAAAGTCATATCCATAGCGCATTGCATTAATGCTAATTCATTGGCTGATTTATGCATTCTACAATGTGCGGTTACAGGTTGTGCGTTAACTAGTTTTAATCCTGAACTGGCTTTATTGATGCCATCAAAAATAAAAAACTGTGCGCTCTCATCAATACCCACGGTAGCGGTGTCGCTAATATTAAGCTGTTTTAGCACTTTAACGAATAGCTCAAAAGGGTTCTCGTGTTCTTGCCAGCCGTGTATTGGGCCATCAATGACTTTAAAGCCATTTAAAGAGCCAATCTCAAAGTGGGGGGCAATGTATTGCACCTCACCCATGGCGGGTAAAATAGCGCCGACTAGTCGTTCACTGGCGTACCATTTCATACCGGTAAAATACGTTAAGTTGGTACCTGCATTTAAATATATCGCATCAATATTATTAGCTTGCATATAAGCTTGCGCTTTGGCCATACGCACTAAATACTCATCGGCCTGAATTGGCGTTACTGAGTGGGTCATATTGCTTAAACTAGCAAGTGCTTGTTCGGGTGTGTGTGTACCAATACCAACTGTGGTCATATATTTCTCCTACAAAATTTTGTATAGTGTGTAGGCTAAATGCGTTCAATTCAAATTAATTGCGATTAGTGAACAAGGGACTGAACAAATGGGGGGAGTTATCAAGTCCCTCATTCCCAAGGACTTGATAACCTTGGGCTATTTTTTCGCGTAGGGTAAACGATTGAGCTTATTCGCCGTGTGGTAGCTATCTAACCCTGTAACTGCAACTGTGTCGATGGCTTGTAAGTCTAAGAAGCCATCACTTTGGAGTGCTGATTCATCGACATACACATCCATTATTTCACCAATAACCAGCTCAGTGCCATTAACTGCTAGATGTTGATTCTCTACAAATTTTACCGCGTATTTAAGTCGACTTTGTGCAACAAATGGAGCGTTAAACTCGTTTAAGTACTCTGTTTTTAACCCCGTAGCATCAAACTCAGACTCATCTTTAGCGTAACGTGCCGATGTTTGGTGTGCTTGCTGGTATATATCACTGTTTACTTGATTAATGGTATAGATACCTGTTTCTATAATATTTTCAAATGTATGCCTTGGTACGCTGTGCGGGCGCATTATCATGCCTACTAGCGGTGGGTGTGCGCCTAAATGAATAACTGAACTGACAATGGCTAGATTAGTATTACCTTGTAAGTCTTGTGTGCCAATTAAGTTTGCACTTTTAAACCCTGAAAGTGAGTTGATAAAGTGTGTACGGGTATGTTTTTCAAGTGCGGCTATGCGGTCTTTGGAAAAATGCATGTGTTTGTTCCTTACCATTTTATGGTGTTTCCTTGCCAATCTAGGTAGGCAGGTTCGCCGTTGAGTTCTAGCTGTGGGTTTTCGTAAGTAAATTTAAATAATTGCTGAGCAACAAAGTCAGGGGTAAACAGTTTATCTGCGGGCACATTTTTTTGAAATGGCTTAGAGAGCTGTGTATCTGTAGTACCTGGGTGAAATAAAATCAGTTTGGTATTTTTAGCGCGACGAGCAAGTTCAATGGCGGCTGTTTTAAATAACATATTCAGCGCAGCCTTGGATGCGCGATAAGTATACCAGCCACCCAATTTATTGTCGTTAATACTGCCTACACGAGCGCTCAAAGCGGTAATTGTGCAGTGAGTTTTATGATTAAGCAGCGGCACTATACTTTGTAAGCACAGCAGGGGGACAAGTGTATTAGAGTGCAAAAGCTGCATAAAATAATCACTGTTAATTTCTTCGAGCTTTTTTTCCGGCATGTGCTGGTCGTTATGTAATTGACCATTAAATATTATTACCTGAGCAAGCTCAATTTGTTGTGACTTTAACGACTGGGTTAGCTCATTTAGGCTTTGCGCAGAGTAGTCGCTGTGGAAATAGGTTTCCTTGTCATCATTATGCTCAATATTCGATGAGCTGACACAAATTATATTAAATTGTGTTGCTTGCTGATTTAAATGATTTACGTAGGATTGTGCAATGGCGCTACTGGCGCCAAATAAAATCACTGTTTTCATTTTTCACCTTTAGATTTCATATTGCATTGACCATTACTACACTGCGCATTGGGCATTAAAAAACGGCTAATGTGGTGACGATATTTTGCAAAAAAAGTGTAAGCATGATCGGCAAAAAAGCGAATTACTGGCAAACGAATTATTTTAAGCCAGCGGTATTTTCCAACGATGCGCCAAGCTTGATAAGTGACGTCTAAGCCGTAAATCATCTGCCCCTTATCAGTTTGGGCGTGCAATAAATCCATGGCATTTTGTTTATCGATTGCAGGAAAACGCTCACTAAAATCATCCGCATTTAAATCTTCTAGTGTAATTTTATGATCAACATCGGCACGTTTTAAATGTTGCATTTCTGCATTGCAAAGGGGGCAACTGCCATCGTAAAAAATGATCATTTTGTCGCTTTGTGTTTATTTTACATATGCTTTTTTACGACAAGACAATGCAAATGGATCTATTAAATATTCCCTCTTAGTGATATTAATAGGTCTCCAAGAAACGAAGGAGAGCTAGAAATGAGTGAACAATATGCCGCCTTGCGAGGTAATGTTAATCTACTTGGGCAATTATTAGGACAAACTATTAAAGATGCCCAAGGCCAAGAGATTTTAGATAAAGTAGAAGAAATTCGGGCTTTATCAAAATCATCTCGCAGTGGCAATGAAGCCGATCGCCAAGCGTTAATTGATGTACTCCATGCGCTCAGTGATGAGGAGCTTTTACCGGTTGCCCGTTCATTTAATCATTTTTTAAACTTAGCTAATGTTGCAGAGCAGTTTCATACCGTATCACGTTTTAATGATGTTGGTTTTTGCCAACTAAATCCTCTCACTCAAACATTAAAAACGTTAGCAGCAAAGGCCGAACAAGGTCAGCTTAATCATAATCATTTAGCCGACACACTCTCAAAACTCCACATAAACTTAGTACTAACCGCTCACCCAACCGAAGTGACTCGCCGTACTATTATTAACAAACATGTTGAACTAAGCGATTGTTTAGCGTCGCTTGAGCGTACCGACAACCTTGCGCAAGAGCGCGAAGCGATATTAAATCGAATTGCGCAGCTAATTAGCCAAGCTTGGCATACCGACGATATTCGTCGTTCTCGTCCAAGCCCTGTTGATGAAGCTAAATGGGGCTATGCGGTAATTGAAAATAGCTTATGGGATGCCGTGCCACGTTTTTTACGTGAGTTTAGCCAGCATGTTAAACAGCATTTGAGCCTTGAGCTACCTGCCAACTACAGCCCGATAGAATTTACGTCGTGGATGGGGGGAGATCGTGATGGTAACCCGTTTGTAACCGCCGAGGTGACTAAGCAAGTACTCGATCATGGCCGTTGGATGGCGCTGGATTTATACCAGCGTGATTTAGAAACTTTGTGTGCTGAACTTTCTATGTCTGATGCCAGCGATGAGCTTATTAAACTGGCAGGGCAAGAGTTTGAACCTTATCGAGCCGTGCTCAAAGCGCTTAAAAATCAAGTGGCTGAAACAGTGATGTACTTAAGCGCTAAAATTAAAAATAAGCGTACAGAATCACAAGATTTAATTACTGATATTAACCAAATTAAGCACCCAATTGAGGTGTGTTATCGCTCATTATTAAAATGCAATATGCAAGTGGTTGCTGATGGCTTGCTATTAGATGTGATCCATCGTGTAAATAGCTTTGGTTTGCGTTTGGCTAAACTGGATGTGCGACAGGATTCGTCAAGACACAGCGATGTGTTTTCTGAGTTAACCCGTCATTTAGGTATTGGCGATTACAATCAGTGGGAAGAGCAAGACAAACAAGCTTTTTTACTGACAGAGCTCAATTCACGTCGTCCGCTAATTCCTAGGCATTGGCAACCAAGTCCAGAAGTGCAAGAGGTGCTTGACACCTTTGATGTTATTGCGCAACAAGATGAAAAAACCTTTGGTTTATATATTATTTCTATGGCCCGAACAGCTTCTGATATTTTAGCGGTGCAGTTATTACTTAAAGAGTCAGGCTGTGGTTTTGAACTGCCTGTGGCGCCTTTATTCGAAACCTTGGATGATTTAAACGATGGCCACAACGTCATCACTACGCTTTTAAATAACGAGTGGTACCGTGGACACATCAAAAACACCCAAAATGTAATGATTGGCTATTCAGACTCAGCCAAAGATGCAGGCATGATGGCTGCTGGTTGGGCACAATATGAGGCAATGGATAAGCTCGTACAACTAGCGGATGAACGCGGTATTGAGCTTATTTTATTCCATGGACGTGGTGGTACGGTTGGACGTGGTGGTGCGCCTGCTGCACAAGCATTGCATTCTCAACCGCCGGGGTCGTTAAAAGGCGGGCTTAGGGTAACAGAGCAAGGTGAGATGATCCGCTTTAAATTTGGCCTGCCTAATGTTGCATTACAAAGCTTAAATATTTATGCAGGTGCGGTACTACAAAGTAATTTATTGCCACCACCAGAGCCTAAATCACAGTGGCGCGAAGTAATGGTATTAATTAGCGATGTGTCGTGTGAGCATTACCGTAATGTGGTGCGCCACGATGAAAACTTTGTGCCTTACTTTAGAATGGCGACACCTGAATTAGAACTGTCAAAACTACCGTTAGGCTCAAGGCCTGCAAAACGAAATCCAAATGGAGGGGTTGAGAGCTTACGTGCTATTCCATGGATTTTTGCGTGGAGTCAAAACCGGTTAATGTTACCTGCATGGTTAGGTGCATTAAGTGGACTTAAAGCCGCGCTTGAAAAATATGGGATTGAAACCTTAAGCGAAATGAGTTTGCAATGGCCGTTCTTTAGAGCACGTTTAGAAATGCTAGAAATGGTATTTAGTAAAGCGGATAGCTGGTTGAGTGAGCATTACGATAATGCGCTGGTGGAAGAGATGTATAAGCCTTTAGGTGTTGCCTTGCGAGAGGAACTTGGTGAGGCGATGACGTTAGTGCAATCATTAAGCCCACAAAAAAGCTTATTGGCTGATCAGCCTTGGATCAAAGAGTCTATTGGGCTTAGAAACCCATACACCGACCCGCTTAATGTATTACAAGTTGAGCTATTACGTCGTTCTCGTGGCGATGATAAAGGCAATGAAAATGATATAGACAATGCCTTGATGATCACTATGACCGGTATTGCAGCGGGTATGCGTAATACAGGTTAATCCAAAACTAGATTAGTTTTAGAGGGAACACACGACGTGTTCCCTTTTTTTACGTTGAATAGGCTGGTATTTAGTTTGCCAACCTTTTACACTACTTGGCCATTGAACAAATAAAAACTATTATGGCTTCAGCAACTTTTAAAGTGCAACATAATACAGCACTTAGCAATTCACACATTTCTCTAAACGTAGCGCAAACGCAAGCTCTACGCAGTCAATTAAAAACTCAACGCGGTATTTTATATTCAAGCGATATTAAAGCGCTTTGCACCGAGCTTAATGTTAGCGACGATGCATTATTACAAGGCTTAGTGCCTATGGCTTCAGAGTTTTCCGTTGCACCTATTTCCAAATTTCATGTCGGCGCAATTGTAAAAGGGCTTGATTCACAAGGAAACACCACTTTTTACTTTGGCGCTAACGCTGAGTTTGACCATCAAGCACTTAGTTTAGTGGTGCACGGTGAGCAATCTGCCATTAATAATGCCTGGTTAAATGGCGGTAAAAAAATTCTTAAAATAGCGATTAGTGATGTCCCATGTGGGTACTGTCGTCAATTTATGAATGAACTCGCTGATGCGAAAGAGCTTGATATTTTACTGCCAGCACAAAACTTTAAATTGGCAGAGTTATTACCTCATTCATTTGGACCAACCGATTTAGGCAATGAGCACAGCTTATTTAACCCAGCAGAGCAAACTAATTGCTTTGAAAACAAACAACTTGATGAAAAGCTGATGAGCTATGCTTTAGCGGCTTATGTGCCATACAGCCAAAATTACAGTGCAGTAAAAATAAGTACGTTTGAAAACGGTGATTTTTATGGCAGCTATGCAGAAAATGCAGCGTACAGCCCGAGTTTATCGCCATTACAAAGTGCTGTGAGTCAGTTGTTTTTAGCAGGACTGAGCTTTGATAAGCAAACAGTTAAATCAGTTACGTTATTAGAAACGGCTGGTCATGAAAACCAATCAGGGGTGGCAAAAGCCGTGTTAGCAAGCTTTACTGGCTTGCCAACACTTGAGGTTATTAGCGTAACATTAGCCAAGTAACACTTTAGCGGCTTCAAGTACCACGGCAACCGATTTTTTCTCAATCTCGCCGTGGTCTACGTTAGGAATTTCTTGACGTGTTCTATTTACTAATACACCTGCAACACAGGCTGCTTGTAGGCCAAGAGCGGCACACATAGTAAATAAAGTAGCCGATTCCATTTCGTAGTTCATCACGCCTAGTTTTTGCCATTCTTCACAGCTACCCTGTAATGACTTAGGAACATAACCAGAATGCGTATCGTAACGCTCTTGTCCTGGGTAGAAGGTATCGCTTGAAGCGGTGATACCGATATGAAAATCGATGTTTAGGTTTTCACAGGCTTTTACCATCGCTTGAGTGGCAAAAAAATCAGAAACAGCTGGGTAGCACAGCGGTGCAAAATGCTGACTCGCGCCATCTAAACGAACTGAGGCTTGGCTAATTAAAATATCGCCTTCGTTAATGTGCGGCTGAATCGCGCCTGTTGTGCCAATGCGAAGAAAGCTACGTACGCCAAGTTGAGCCAGTTCTTCAACCGCAATTGACGTTGAAGGGCCGCCGATACCGGTTGAACATACAACCACTGAGTGGCCGTTTAATTGGCCTAAATAAATGTGAAACTCACGCGTTTGAGCAAGGCAGGTTGGATTATCTAAGAACTGTGAAATGCGTGCTGCACGATCTGGATCCCCTGGAACAATAGCCAGTTTCGCACCTTTTAAATCATCAATACACAGTCCTAAGTGAAATACCTTTTCCATAACTAAGCCTTTTTAATAAGAGTTGTTGTCAATTTAACATGATTACGAGAAACCTAAATGAAGTACAGGACGGATGTCCGTATTGATTTATTCATCAACTCTGAATATTCAATCAATGGCTAAAATCACTAACAAAATGAGCCAGTTGACTTGTTTGCTCAGACACTATATTCATACCTCAGAGCAAACCAGTAGCTAGCTAAAAGAGTTGTTAGCTAAATTTTAAATTGTTTATATTCATAAGGTTAGTTAGTAGGTTTTGTATTGTTTTGCCGCTGACCTAACCTCGCAAAACACAACGTTCAGTGATTTTTATAACCACAGACAATTAATTTTTAATTTATTCAGCGTTCGTCGTTTTGCATAACTACTCAATAATAGACAAGATATTCAGATTGAAAAAGGGTTTACAATGAGCACACAATTTCAAGCATTTAAAAATAAAGTTGAACACTGTTTATGTGCACCTGGCGACGGTGTATTCACGGTTAATACGGCAAAAGAACGCAAAGCAGCACTCAGAAATAAATTATATGGTCAAACTGAAAATGTCGATGCTTTATGGCGTGACTCGCTAAATGAATTACCTAACTCACCCCACAAAGCGGTTATGCTGGGGATTAGCTCTGATTGTGGTGGTGGTATTTTACGCGGTGCAAACTGGGGGCCTTTATTTTTACGTTCAGCTTTAATTGACCAGCAAACACAGTGTCGTTCATTTGACTTAGGTGATGTGCGCGTAATACCGCATTTATTACACGATAAATACTTAAACGAGGCAACAATTACCAATTGCCAAAAAGCGCTTTATGGCAATGACAATAACGATCATTTCGTAAGTCCACTGTCTATTACCGAAGATGTATGTGACAGCTTTTATGCAACATTCCAAGATAAAGGCATTTTTGGCATTGGTGGCGATCATTCTATTAGTTACCCGCTGACAAAAGCGTACTTAAAAGCAAAGCGTAGCCAAGGTAAGCGTACGGCTATTATTCATTTTGACGCCCACACCGATTTATTGGTTGAGCGTTTAGGCATCGATTTATGTTTTGGCTCTTGGTGTACCCATATTTTAGAATTTTTACCCGCGCCACATCATTTAATTCAATTTGGTATTCGCTCAAGTGGTAAGCCTAAATCACATTGGGAAAGTACCTTTGGCGTTAAACAGCACTGGGCAGCTGAAATTATTGAGCGTGGCGCAGCCGCTGTTGCTGCCGATACAATCGCGCAATTAAAGGCCGACAAGGTTGATGAAGTGTATGTAAGCTTTGATATTGACGCACTAGATGCGCAATTTGCCTCTGCGACAGGTACGCCTGAAGAAAATGGATTAACACCACAGCATGCGCTTGATATTTTGTCAGCTATTGCTGATGAGTTTCCAATAACCGGTGCAGATATGATGGAAATCGCACCGTTTACCGACAGCTCATTAGTGGGGCAATCAAGCTCAGAGACGACGCTTAGAGAAGGCGCTAAAATTTCAGCATTCTTAATTGCAGCAATGAATCGTTAATCCCACAGGCCCAAAATTGGCTATTTGTAAATAATCCGCTATATTAAATTTGCTTTTACCAAAAAAGTAACATCTTAAATTTTATATAGTGGGTTATTGTGACTAAGTGGTATTGTGTATTATTGCTCATTGTAAGCCATCATTGTGTGGCTAAACTTACTGTTGTAACAGAGAACTTCGCGCCTGCGCAGTATCTGGACGCGAATAACAATTTAGTAGGTGATGCTGCCGATAAAGTCCGATTGGCGCTTGATAGCGCAGGCATTGATTATTCAATTTCTGTAAACGATTGGAGTATGGCTTACAATATTGCACTGAGAGATCCCCAAACCTGTATATTTTCCATTTCTCGTTCGCCTGAACGGGAAAATAATTTTATTTGGTTTGCTAAGCTTGCCCAATTTGACACTAATTTTTACTCCCTTAAAAGCAAAGGTATTTCCTTAACTAATTTAGAGCAGGCTAAGCAATACCGTATTGCGGTTTTAAAAGATAACTACACAGCCATCATTACTTACTTTCAAAAGGCTTTAAAGAAAACGAAAATTTAATGTTGTTTAGTAGTTTTGATAATATTTTTAAGATAATTCAAACACGAAGTTCGAGTATTGATTTAGTGGTTATACCTGCGCAGCGAATAAACCATGAACAATCTCATTTATTAAACAAATTACAACTCGAATCACTCATGCCCATCAATGCCCATCAAGCCCCTTTATATTTTGCCTGTAATAAAAATCTACCCGATAACGTAAAGCAACAACTTAGCGCGGCTTTTTCTTCATATGAGTCTAAACTATAAATATTAAGTGTTTGATTTTTATTAATTATTAATATTATTTAAATATCAATTGCCCTGTCTATAAAAGCGTCTATAATCCAGCTGCTTTTGCTTGTAAAAGCGATTATTTTGGAGTTATAAATGGGTGATTTAATCGGGATTGCGTTATTAATCTTGATGAGTGCGTTATTTGCGATGTCAGAAATTTCGATTGCCGCTTCACGCAAAATTAAGTTAAGAGTAATGGCGGACGAGGGCAATGTGCATGCTTTGGCTGTTTTAAAGTTGCAAGAGCAGCCTGGGGCTTTTTTCGCCATGATCCAAATTACGCTCAATGCGATTGCCATATTAGGCGGGATTGTTGGCGAGCAAGCATTGTCTCCTTACATGCAAGAAATACTACAGCTGTTTTATCAAGGTCCATTACTTGGGCAAATTAGCTTTGTATTATCGTTTTTAATTATTACCTCGTTATTTATTTTATTTGCCGATTTACTCCCAAAGCGTTTAGCGATGATTTTACCTGAGGCCGTTGCGGTGAGGGTGGTGACAATTATGCGCTGGGTTACTTTTGCGCTCACGCCACTGGTATTATTTTTTAATGGCTTAACCAATATTGTTTTACGGGTGTTTAAAGTGCCCAGCGAACGTGAAGATATTGTGACCACTGAAGATATTGTTGCGATGATGGATGCTGGTGCTGAATATGGCAGTTTACAGCAACAAGAGTATGATTTAATAGGAAATGTATTTGATTTAGAAGCGCGTTTCTTATCAAGCGTTATGTCACCGCGTGAGCAAATTGTTTATTTTGATATTGATGAATCTAGCGACGATATAGCAAATAAAATTATAGATCACCCGCACAATCACTTTTTAGTGTGCAAAGGCAATCTTGATAAGTTAATTGGCTCTGTTGAGTCTAAAGATATTTTACGCCAAGTACTCAAAGGTGAGGCGGCAAATATTAACGATGACATGCTTGATAAAGATATTTTTTTCTTGCCCGAAACATTGAGTTTATCTGAAGCGTTAAATGCGTTTAAAACCGCTGTACATCCTTTTGCGGTGGTAGTTAATGAGTATGCTTTGGTGGTTGGGATTGTTACGGTTAAAGATTTAATGAAAGGTTTTATGGGCGATTTAATTACTCATCAAAGTGAAGAGTTAATTATTGAGCGCGACGCGAGTTCTTGGTTAGTAGATGGCTTAACCCCGATTGTTGAGCTGGCGAAGGTACTTGAAATTGATGAATTTCCTGATCAAAATCATTATGAAACCGTGGCCGGATATTTAATCTATACCATGAAACATATTCCTAAACGCGCAGAGTTTGTTTTATTTGCAGGTTTTAAATTTGAAGTTGTGGACGTGGAAGGAATTCGTATTGAGCAATTACTAGTCTCTAGAGTTAATACTGACAACGAATAATGACAGCCAACATAGCTTAAGAGCAGCCAATGAAAGTTCATTGACTGCTTTTTTTATGGGTGTTGCTTAAATAACTCAGCTGTTATTTGTGTTACTTATCTATTCAATTGTAAAAATGTGTAAATGTTGCTCAGTAGCTATTTTTAATTGCTTTACTTTAGTTTAGAATGATCGTTCATTCTAAACTAAAAGGTATTTTACATGCAGCGTTCCCGCATCGCTTTTTTTGTATTTTCGGCCCTCGTTGGTTCTGTTGCTTTAAGTGGTTGTGATCAGGTTGCTGAACAGCCTAAGGCTTCTGCTCCTGCAGCGACACCTGTTGGTGTGGTCACCTTAACAAGCCAAGCTATTACACTTAAAAAAGAATTACCAGGGCGTGTTAGTGCGTTTCAAATTGCTGAAATTCGTCCTCAAGTAAGTGGTATTGTTCAATCTCGCTTATTTGAAGAAGGCACACAGGTTGAGCAAGGCCAAGCGCTTTATCAAATTAATCCTGACATTTTTGAAGCAGAACTCGCAGCCAGCAAAGCGGCCGTTGCGCGCGCAGAGGCTAGTATTGCAAGCAGTAAATCTAAAGCGTCGCGTTATAAAGAATTACTAGAAATTAAAGCGGTAAGCCAGCAAGACTTTGATGAAGCCGATGCAGCATATAAGCAAGCACAAGCCGAGCTATTAACAGCAAAAGCACAGCTTAAATCTGCACAAATAAACTTAGATTACAGCCATGTATCTTCTCCGATTAGTGGTCAAATTAGTAAATCGAACGTTACTGTTGGTGCGCTTGTAAGTGCTAATCAAACAACGGCACTGGCAACCGTTACCCAGCTTGACCCTATCTATGTTGACTTAACGCAATCAAGCAACGAGCTAACTCAACTTAAAAAAGCCATTTCTTCTGGTTCACTAAGTGTTGACTCAAAAGCACAAGCCGACGTTGAGCTGCAAATGGTAGATGGCTCTATTTACCCAATTAAAGGCACGTTACAATTTTCAGAAGTAACTGTAGACCCAAGCACTGGGTCGGTAACTTTACGCGCTAAATTCCCAAATCCAGATAAGTTATTACTACCGGGTATGTATGCACGTGCCTCAGTGGTTGAGGGTGTAAAACAAGACGCTATTTTAGTGCCGCAGCGTGGAGTAAGCCGAAACACCAAAGGTGAGCCAACAGCGATGGTTGTAAGTAAAGAAAACACCGTAGAAAGCCGTGTGTTAAAAGTAGATAGAACGATTGGCTCTAACTGGTTAGTTACCGCTGGATTAGCTGATGGCGATAAAGTAATTGTTGAAGGCTTACAAAAAATTCGCCCAGGTGCGCCAGTTAGCCCTTCAGAAGTTTCACCGTCTGCAACAGCCGACAAAGCGCAATAACGGAGAGTTTTAATGTCACGATTTTTTATCGACAGACCCATCTTTGCGTGGGTGCTTGCTATCGTGGTTATGCTTGCAGGTGTGTTGGCTATTCAAAGTTTACCAATAGCACAATACCCGTCAATTGCACCGCCAGCAATTAGCATTACCGCTACTTACCCAGGGGCATCAGCTCGTACCCTAGAGGATACGGTTACCCAGGTTATAGAGCAAAAAATGAAAGGACTAGATGGCTTGTTGTATATGTCATCTACGTCTGAGTCGAGTGGTTCGGCTACGCTTACGCTTTCATTTAGCGCTGATACAGACCCAGACATTGCACAGGTACAAGTGCAAAACAAGTTAGCCACAGCTACACCGCTTTTACCAGAAGAAGTGCAAAGGCAAGGTGTATCGGTGGCTAAGTCTGCACGTAACTTTTTAATGGTATTAGGTTTTGTATCAAAAGATGGCAGCATGACCAATATCGACATTGGTGATTATGTTTCATCTAATGTGCAAGATATTATCTCGCGTGTTGAAGGGGTGGGTGAAGTTCAGCTATTTGGCTCTCAATATGCTATGCGTATTTGGTTAGACCCAGCTAAGTTGCAAAACTACAAATTAACCCCTGCTGATATTAGCACCTCAATTAGTGCGCAAAATGCACAGGTATCTGCTGGTCAATTAGGGGGCATGCCAGCGGTTGAAGGCCAGCAGCTCAATGCAACGGTAACAGCACAAAGCCGTTTGCAAACCGCAGCAGAGTTTGAACAAATTATAGTAAAAGCAAACGCTGATGGCTCGTTTGTTCGCCTTAAAGATGTAGCGCGTGTGGAGCTAGGTGGCGAGAGCTACCGTGTTGTAGCTCGTTACGATGGAAAACCTGCATCAGGCCTAGGTATTAAGCTTGCCAGTGGCGCCAATGCCCTTGATACAGCTGAAGGTGTAAAAGCTGCGATTGCAGAGCTTAAATCGTTTTTCCCTGAGGGATTAGACGTTGTTGTACCCTACGATACCACCCCTTTTGTATCACTATCGATTGAAAAAGTGGTTAATACCTTAATAGAAGCAGTGGTACTCGTTTTTGTTGTTATGTATCTGTTTTTACAAAACTTCCGCGCTACGCTTATTCCAACGATTGCTGTGCCGGTGGTGTTACTCGGTACTTTTGGTATTTTGTACACGTTTGGCTATTCAATAAATACATTAACCATGTTTGCCATGGTACTTGCCATAGGCCTACTGGTTGATGATGCCATTGTTGTAGTAGAAAACGTTGAGCGTGTAATGAGCGAAGAAAAACTCTCTGCGCTTGAGGCAACACGTAAATCAATGGATGAAATTAAAGGCGCGCTAGTGGGTATTGCTATGGTGCTGTCGGCGGTATTTATTCCGATGGCGTTCTTTAGTGGCTCTACCGGTGTTATTTATCGTCAGTTCTCTATTACATTGGTATCAGCAATGGGACTATCGGTATTGGTGGCGCTTATTTTAACACCTGCGTTGTGTGCTACGCTTTTAAAACCAAGCCATGTTCACGATAACAGCTCGTTATTCGGTCGTTTTTTCAGTGGTTTTAACCGCGGATTTGATAAAACTAATACAGGCGCACAAAGTCTTGTCAGTCGTATGATCCGTTTATCTAAGCGCTATCTTTTATGTTATGGCCTTATTGTAGCGGGTATGGTGTATATTTTTTCAAGCTTACCAACGGCATTTTTACCAGATGAAGACCAAGGTATTTTGTTTAATCAGGTGTCATTACCAGCAGGCTCAACGACTGAAGAAACGCTTGAAGTAGTTAAAAAAGTAGAAAAACACTTTTTGAACGATCAATCGGATGCTGTAAATGGTATTTTCACGGTGACTGGATTTAGTTTTGCAGGTTCTGGCCAAAACTCAGCAATTGCCTTTGTTAACTTTAAGCACTGGGATGAGCGTCAAGGCGAAGGTTTATCTGTGCAAGCAGTTGCAGGTAAAGCAATGGGCTATTTTTCTACCATTAAAGAAGCGTTTGTATTTGCATTTCCGCCGCCAGCGATTGTGGAACTAGGTACAGCCAATGGCTTTAATATGTTTTTACAAGACCGTGTTGGACTTGGCCACGAGGCTCTACTGGCCGCGCGTAACCAGTTATTAGGCTTAGCAAGCCAAAGCCCAATTCTCGCGGGCGTACGACCTAATGGCCAAGAAGATATGCCTGAGTTACAGCTGGATATTGATCTTGCAAAAGCAGAAGCGCTTGGTGTGTCGCAAAGTGATATTAATAGTACGCTTTCGACGGCGTGGGGTAGTAGTTATGTAAATGACTTTATCGACCGTGGTCGCGTGAAAAAAGTATACCTGCAAGGCGATGCTGAATCGCGAATGGTGCCTGAGGACTTAAACAAGTGGTATGTACGTAATGATAGCGGTGATATGGTGCCATTTTCAGCATTTGCCAGTTCGCATTGGACCTATGGTTCGCCACGTCTTGAGCGTTATAATGGTTTTTCTGCTATGGAAATTCAAGGAACAGCTGCGCCAGGTTACAGTACAGGGCAAGCAATGGATGAAATGGAACGTTTAGTCAAGCAACTACCTAACGGTATTGCCTCTGAGTGGACTGGTATTTCGTTTCAAGAGCGATCAAGTGGCGGTCAAGCGCCGTTGTTATATGGATTATCACTGTTATTTGTATTTTTATGTTTAGCTGCGCTTTATGAAAGTTGGTCAGTACCATTTGCAGTAATGATAATTGTGCCACTGGGTATTTTTGGTGCGATTGTAGCCGCCTTTATGGGTAACTTATCAAACGATATTTACTTACAAGTGGGTTTATTAACCACCATAGGTTTAGCCTCTAAAAATGCCATTTTAATCGTTGAGTTTGCGATTCATAAAATGGAAGAAGGCTTAAGCTTAGTTGACTCGGCGATTGCCGCTGTACGCCTTCGCTTACGTCCTATTTTAATGACCTCAATGGCCTTTGTGTGTGGTGTGCTTCCATTAGCTATTGCCTCAAGTGCTGGTTCAGGTGCACAAAATGCATTAGGTATTTCAATTATTGGTGGAACACTTGCCGCCTCGTCATTGGTTGTTATTTTTGTACCGTTGTTTTTTGTTTTAGTACGTAGACTGTTTTCAGGAAAGGCTAAAACCACCTCCGAGGAGGAAGTATAATGAGTTTAAGAGCAATCAGTTTTAGTGCTTTTACTTTAGCAATTTTATCTGGATGTCAGTTAGCTCCTCAAAAGGAAGCGCTAAATTTACCTGTCCCTGATGCGTATGCATCAGAGACAGGGGATGAGCAGGTGTCCTCGTTAAAATGGCAGCAGTTTTTTAATGATGAAAAACTTAAAACACTGATATCACAAAGTCTTGAACATAATAAAGACCTACAAATAGCTGCTCTAAATGTTCAGCGCGTGCGTGGTTTGTATCAGATTGAAGATTCAGCGTTATATCCATCACTGGATTTTAATGCATCAGGAAGTCGTCAGCGTTTACCCAGCGATTTATCAGCAAGTGGTCAACCACAAATAAGTTCTCAATACAGTGCAACGGTAGGCATGACGGCTTACGAGTTAGATTTATGGGGTAAAGTACGCAATCAGTCAGAGCAAGCATTACAAACGCTTTATTCAACTCAACTGAGCCAATACACCATGCAAGTGTCGTTAATTGCAGAGCTTGCTAATGCCTGGTTAAATTACGCGACCGATCAACAGTTGTTAGCGTTGGCACAAGAGACGTTATCATCGCAGCAAGCATCCTTATCATTAACCCAAAAAAGTGTTGATTTAGGTGCCGCTTCTAAAATTACGCTGGAACAGCTTAAAAGTACGGTAGCCACAGCGAAAGTTGATATTGCTAAATACCAACGTTTAGTGAAACGCGATAAAAACGCGCTTGATTTATTAGTAGGTAAAACGGTAGGTGAGGATTTACTGCCAAGTAAGTCATTAAATTATTTATTAGACTTGCCTAGTGTCCCTGTGGGTTTACCTTCTGATTTACTAACGCAGCGACCAGATATAAAAGCAGCAGAGCATCAGCTGTTAGCCGCTAACGCTAACATTGGTATTGCCCGTGCAGCGTTTTACCCGAGCATTAGTTTAACTGCCAATGCAGGAACTGCATCACGTGATTTAAGTAATTTATTTGATGCAGGCTCAGGCACATGGAGCTTCATGCCATCGGTAAATTTACCTATTTTTAATATGGGTCGAAATCAAGCAAATTTAGATGTCGCTAACGCAGAGCAACAAGTTGCTGTAGCAACGTACCAGCAAAAAATACAGCAAGCATTTCGTGAAGTTGCTGATGTACTTGCGGATAGAGAAGGCTATAACGCACAGTTAATGGCTCTTGAGGAGTTATTACAAAGCCGAAAGACAACCTTTGAATTATCGCAGGCGCGCTACGACAAAGGGGTTGATAGCTTTTTACAAGTGCTTGACGCTCAGCGAACTTGGTATAGCGCAAGGCAGCAATTGATCACGGGCCAACAAGCTGTGCTTGCAAGCCAAATCAATTTATACAAAGCGGTTGGCGGTGGCTGGCAGACCACTACTTCAACCGTTAAGTAAATTAGTACGCATAAAGCCTGTTAACAATAAAAGGTTTTATGCGCGATTAAAGTAATGCCCGTTTAGCGTTTATTTTTTGTGATCAAAGCAGTAAACGCTAAATATTTCGAGTTGAGAGACTCGATACTGGAGTTTCAAATGAAACCTAAAAATAAAAAACACCTAGATCCGGTGCAAGCACAAGCGCGTCGCGAGCAGGTATTAACCGCCGCTGCTGATTGTTTTCGTCGCAAAGGCTACCATGGCGCAGGTATGGCAGAAATAGCTAAAACAGCCGGGATGAGTGCCGGCCATATTTATAATTACTTTGAAAGTAAAGAAGCCATAATTGAAAGTATTATTGAACAAGATATGGAAGAAATGTTTTCCATATTTCAAGAGTTTGAAGATCAACCTGGCGATATTTTAACAGTGTTACTTGATGGCTTACACCATGGTGTGCAGCGTCATATGGACACGGGGGCCTGCGTAGTTGACTTAGACATGATGGCAGAGGCCAGTAGAAACAAAAAAGTCGCTTTATTACTACGCGAGGCTGATACGCAAGCACGTAACAGAATGCGTGATTTATTAGTCAGTGAAAGTAGTTTAATAAAATCACATTCAGAGCAAGAACTCGAAAGCCGCATTAATGTGATTTTCTCAGTGATGGCCGGACTGCTATTACGAAAAATGTTATTTCCTGAATTGACCGAGGAAACTGTATTGATTGCACTGCGCCCAGCGATGAAAACATTACTTATGCCATTTGATAAATAATAAGTTGAAGCATTAAATAACTATGAATATTTGACTGATATTGTTGTAAATATGAAAGAGTCATATAAATTAAGCTGCTTTTATTTAAGCGTAATCAATAAAAACTGAGTACGATGTTTTAGCGTGAAGTCATTCCTTTTTATATTATAAAAGCATTGATTAACAGTGGGTTATAGCCAATTGATGTGATATCAACGCCGGTGGCGAAACGACAACAAACAAGATAAATTGCTTTTTTGGCGTATTATTTGCAAGTTAGGACTATATTAAAGGCGCTAATATGGCGCTGCCAACTTAAAGGAGATCACATGTGGGCTGCAGTCAGTTATCTTGTAACAGCATTAGTATTTATAGTACTGGGGTTGAAGGTTAATTCTGTTTACTTCGCGGTTGCATTTTTTTGGACGGCGCTGTCGCTGATATTGGTCAGCGGTGCTTATTTTTTTAATGCGGGGAAAATATTCAGAAAGCGAGAAAATGGCGTTATCCCTTTTTACATTCGTTGGGCATTTGTTCCTTTTTTGTTAGGTGCACAAATTTATAATGCATGGTCACGCAAACACGATAAGGTACCCCCAATTCAACAAATAAACGATAACTTATTTTTAGCATGTCGTTTGTTTCCCTCTGATATAGATACATTAAAAGAAAATGGCATTACCGCTATTTTAGATGTGACTTGTGAATTTGATGGACTTGAGTGGACATCTACCCAAGAAAATATTAGTTATTTAAACATTCCTGTTCTTGATCATAGTGTGCCTACTCACTCGCAATTAAACCAGGCAATTAACTGGATCCATCATCATATAAAGAAAGACCGTCGTGTTGTGGTGCATTGTGCATTAGGTCGCGGACGTTCGGTGTTTGTTATGGCAGCGTATTTATTGAGTCAAAATAAAGAAGCTGATGTACATGACATTCTTGCTCAAATTAAAGAAACACGTGAAACAGCCAATCTTAATAAACGCCAATTACGCCATTTAGTTAAGCGCCACCGAAGAGGTGAGCTACTGATAAAAAATAAAGCATATTTAATTGCTAATCCTGTATCAGGCACTAAGTTATGGTCTGAAAAAGAGCATTTAATCGTTACACGTTTATCTGCTTATTATGATTTAACCATTTTAAAAACTACACCGGAACAAAACGGCATTACATTGGCTAAACAAGCTATAGAGCACGAGCCTGATATTATAATTGCCTGCGGTGGAGATGGCACTGTCACTGAGGTTGCGAGTGTTTTAGTGGGTACGTCTTGTCGATTAGGAATTATACCGTTGGGGACAGCTAATGCGTTGGCCCATGTGCTGATGGGAATAAAATCTAAATTTATTCCTGTTGAGCAAGCGTGCGATTTAATAATTGATGGTCAGACAAACCTGATCGATACCGCATATTGTAATAACGATTTGATGTTATTGCTAATTGGCATTGGCTTTGAGCATGCAATGATTGAAAAAGCAGATAGAGAGTCGAAAAATAAATCTGGCCAGCTTGCTTATTTAAATGGGTTTTTACATTCCTTTGGCGAGAATAAAGCGCAAAAGCTGATGGTTAAATTAGATGATAATGAGCCTGAAGCTATTAATACAAATAGCTTTATTGTCGCTAATGCTGCCCCATTTACAACCCTTTTAGCCCAAGGTGGGGGACAACCCGACCACCGTGATGGATTATTAGATGTAAATTGGCTAACGCCAAACAAAGATAATGAAACCACGATATTAAGTATTGCAGAGCTGATGTTTAGCAGTATTACGCAAACGCATCTTGCTATTAACTCGCATTATACTAACGCAAAACGTGTAGAGATAAGCGCAGATCAAACGCTAGATTATGTAATTGATGGCGAGGTTAAATCTGCCGATAAAGTGGTAGTGAGTATTCACCCTGCTTCATTGAATGTAATATGCCAAGAACAAAACTAACTGACTAAAAATGGCGTAAATATTACGCCATTTAGCACTCATTTATTTTTTAATGGAGGGCCATACAAAATCTGATGTATCAGGTTGCGTGGGCTCTGTTAGTTTTGGTTTATTTCTGGGTTTTCGTAGCGGTTTATTACTCATGGTATGAATATAAAGCGCTTCTACTTTATCCCTTGCCCAAGGCGTTTTACGTAAAAATTTTAAGCTTGATTTTATACTTGGCGAATCGGTAAAACATTTGATATTTACTTGCTCGCCCATTGCTTTGAAGCCTAAACGTTGTTCTAGTTCAACAAGGATTTGCTCTAAAGTTACCCCATGAAGCGGGTTTTTTGGTTGATTATTCATAGTCACACTGCTTTTTTAAACTGCATGTATTGTAACGTATACCGCCGCATCTTAATAGTTTGGAGATGGCTGGCAGATTCCAGATTGTTAATCTTGATTAATTTACGGTAATGGTTGCAGGCTTCTTGGGATAAATAAGGTTACCTTGCTTATCAAGCTTTAGCCACATCAACTGACTGTTGCTATGTTGGGGGTATTTTGCGGCACAAATAAGGGTAACAGAATGAACCTGCACTACGGCACCTTCGCTATAGCGTTTATTATCATACCAGCACTCAGTGTTTGTGTTTATAAGCTGGGTAGCATCAACAACAGAAAGCGTTTTTATTGTGTTTGCGTAGCTTAAAGCTGAAAAACACAAGCATAAAACAGCAATAATAAAAGTAAAATAATAACGCATGAATAACCTCAAGGTGTTTAAAATAAGTACACTTAGCAAAAAAACATGCTAGGGTAAGTAAGACAACTTCAGTAAAACACAGAACAATAAAAAGGTGAACACATATGCTATTTAATCAAACTATGATTGATGAATTTACACTACTAGCAAAATTTCCACGCGAGAGCAAAATGCAGGGAATTAAACTTCATTCAGACGCTGAACCCGCCTTACTAAGCGCAGCACAACGTTTGTTCGATAAAGGGGTTATAGATAGCCCAGATGGCGGTTATTTAACCGAACTGGGCTTAGATTTAATTGAGCATGTGACGGTAATACACAGTGCACTTAAAAGTTAATTTACTCTATTAGTTTGCATCAGGTTGATTTTCAGGGGCTGCATCAATAAAGGCTGCCAACTCATTACAACGCTGATATATGGCTGCTATTTTAGGGTAGGCAGCCATATCTACTTTAAAACGAATGGCATTAAATACCTGCGGTACTAAACATACATCAGCTAAGCTTGGCGACTCGCCTGCGCAAAATGTATTTTTACTATCGAGCATGCGTTCTATTTTTTCAAAACCCACTTCAACCCAGTGGCGGTACCATTTATTTTTTGCTTCATCATCAACATTGAGTTCACTACTTAAATACTTAAGCACACGTAAATTATCAATCGGGTGAATATCACACGCAATTGCATAACTTAAATTGCGAATATGTGCTTTTTGCCATGCATTACCAGGCAGCAATGGTGTTTCAGGGTATTGCTCTTCAAGGTACTCTAAAATTGCTAGAGATTGACCTAATACGCCGTCTTCTGTTTCTAAAGCAGGTAAAAGTCCTTGGGGGTTTTTCTGTAAGTAATCTGTGCTTTGTTGCTCTGATTTTAATAAGTTTACCGGCACCAACTGGTGATCAATATTTTTTAGGTTTAATGCGATGCGCACTCGATACGCTGCAGATGAGCGAAAATAAGTATAAAGCTTCATAATCTAATTACCCTTGATTACCGTTAAAGTGTTTTTTAATTGTGCGCCAGCAGTCAGTGTAATTAGCTTGGCGCTCTTTACCTTCTAATGCGTATTTAGTTGGCGATATTACATAACGTGACTCAAACATAAACGCCAGCGTATTATCGTAGCGTTGTGGTTCTAAGTCCGCGTTTGACGCTTTTTCAAATACATCCGCCTCAGGACCATGCGGCGACATACAGTTATGTAAGCTCATCCCTCCAGGGACAAAACCATGCTCTTTTGCATCATAAACGCCTTCAATTAAACCCATAAACTCACTCATAATATTACGGTGATAGTAAGGCGGGCGGAAGGTGTTTTCAGCGACCATCCAACGTGGTGGGAAAATAGCAAAATCGATATTTGCAACGCCTTCAGTGCCTGATGGCGAGGTTAGTACCGTGAAAATTGATGGATCGGGGTGATCAAAGCTAACGGTATTCATGACATTAAAGCGGGCTAAGGCGTATTTGTAAGGCGCACTGTTACCTGTCCAAGCAACAACATCAAGAGGAGAATGACCAATATCACAACGAAACATATTGCCATTAAATTTAGCAATAAGTTCAAATTCGCCTTCGATGTCTTCAAAAGCCGCTACTGGATATTGAAAGTCACGGTCGTTAGCATAACCATTTGCGCCAACAGGGCCGCGCTCAGCAAGAACATAAGCATGGCCGTAGTTTTCACAAATGTACCCACGGGCTGTGTCAGTTAATAATTGAACCTGAAACTTAATGCCGCGCGGAATGACCGCAATTTCACCGGCTTTAATACTTAAATGCCCGAGTTCTGTTTTAAGTAATAACTCGCCGTGTTGTGGTACAAATAACATTTCGCCATCGGCGTTATAAAAAAAGCGCTTGTCCATTGATTTGTTGGCGACATAAACATGAATGCCAATACCGGCTTGCCCATTGGCGCTGCCATTTGCAGCCATGGTGATCAGCCCATCAATAAAATCAGTAGGTTCTGCTGGTATATCAATGGGATCCCAACGAAGCATGGTGGGCGGCGTTGGCACTTCAGTAATAGGCGCTGTTCTAATTAAGCCATTGTCTATGGCTGTGTAATCGCCTTGTACAACTGATGGACGAATACGGTACATCCACGTGCGGCGATTATCGGCGCGCGGAGCGGTAAATGCAGTGGTACTAAATTGCTCTGCGTATAAATCGTATTTTACTTTTTGCGGGCTAAATTGCCCTATCGGTAATGCACCAGGCAGCGCTTCGGTTTCAAATTCATTACCAAAGCCGTTCATGTAGTTTAATTGTGTCGCCATTACTGACTCCTGTGAAAGTGGGGGAGTGTTATATTTTTGTTATTTACGCTAAGATACTCTCAAGTGAGACTAATATCAAACACACTGATTATGACCCTTGTAAATAAAAGTGAACAAATAAAAGTCGTATGTAAATAAATAAGTGATTCAATATGAAAATAGATTTAACGACATTTTTACCTTATCAATTAACACACTTAGCAACACAGGTAAGTAATGATTTTTCGAGTATTTATAAAAAAGAGTTTGATTTAACTATTCCTCAGTGGCGAATAATCGCTAATTTAGCGCAATCTGGGCAAAGCACAGCAAAGCAGCTATGTATTCAAGCAGATATGGATAAGTCGACAGTATCAAGAGCGGTAAAAACGCTAATAGATGAAGGGCTTATTTATAGTGAGTTAAATAAGCATGATAAGCGCGCTGCATTTTTGATGCTAAGTGATAAGGGCATGGCTTTATATGAAAAAATAACGCCACAAGCATTGCAGTGGGAGCGTGCATTATTAAGCTGCCTGTCGGATGCTGAACAGCATCAGCTAATCGCAATTTTTGATAAATTAAAAAATAAATTACAGGCATAAAAAAGCCCACAAAGTGGGCTTTTAAATACACTAATTTAATCAATCAAATTAGAACGTGTAACGAACACCTACACGCATTTCCCATAAAGAGGCATCGCGTTGTACAGACTGTTCAGCACTACGTGCACTGAAGTTTGAGTAAACGTATTGACCTTGGTCATTAATATTTACTTCAACCATCTTATTACCCACGAAAGAACCTTTTCTTAATACACCCCAATCATCGTTTAACATATTCGTTAAGTTATCGATTACGAAGAATGCTTCACCTTTATGGCCATCCATAAAGCCAGGTACTTCTTGAGTAATTTTAAAGTTAAATTTAACGAACCAATCAGAGTTTTGTTGGTTACGACCTGTGATTTCACCACGTTTAAGGCCTTCAGATGCAATAAAGTCGTTAAACTCATTGATTTCATCCGCACTCATGTTGTAGACAACATTTGGATCATTTTCAAGTGGTACATACAATAATTGACGCGCGCCATTTGAATTGTCGTCACCAAATTGAATATCACCCGCACCCGTGTCGCGATTACTCTTGTAGGTAAAGCTATATGGTAAACCTTTGTATGCCTCACCAAATAGGTTGAAGCGAGTGTTATAACCATCGAAGAACTCGTGTTTATAACCTAGGTTTAATGTAAAGCGATGTGGGATTTCGTAATCAGATGATGCTACGCCAGGGTTACCTGGGTTTGATGTTGCTAGGTTACCGTAGTTTGAGCTGGCTACAGAGCTAGTCATTGGGTTTACATCATCTGCATCAGTGTAAGCGTATGAGAACTGAACGCTAACGCCATTATCAAACGCTTTGCTCACTGCTGCTGAAATGATTGATGATGAACCGCTATCGCCGTTAACATTAGTCAATAAAAGCTCGCCATCACGACCTTCAATTGATTCATACAAAGGACGACCGTCAAAGCTAACTTCACCTGTAGGGCGAAGTGCGATATCTTGTAATGTCGCTGCATCGCGTTTATCAGTGTAAAGGTAATCTAAAGCAATAACATAATCGTTTTCAGTAGTGTAGGTTGCACCTACTGAATATTTCCATTCTGATGGAATTTCAAAGTTAGGATCAACAGCGTTAACAGTACCATCACCTGAACCGATTGGCGTATTAGCTACCTTATCAAACTGAGATTTTGGAATATCAAAACCTGGGCCCGCACCTGTAACTGTAACGTTTTCAGGAGCAAATAAGTCTACGCTACCAAACTGGTTAGCACTAATATTTGTAATACCGTCATTTGAGTATGAGTTAGATAACCATACATTTGGATTACCGCCTGAGAACAAGCCAACACCCGCACGTACTTCTAGTGCATCGGTTGCATACCACTCAAAACCTACGCGTGGTTGAATTAAATCAATACCGTCAAAAGTAGACTGATTGCTAAAACCGTAACGATTAGTGAAATTCTGATTTAATGTTGGTTTGTCATCGCTTGAATAGCTGTCGTAACGAAGACCAAATGTTAATGATGCATCGATATCTGAAAAGCTGTATTCATCTTGTACATAAAATGTATTTTGTGAATAAGCAAAGTTAGCAGCTGCATCATTTGGGTTATTCGTACTTGCAGAGTTATTATAATAAACTGCATTAGCAATCCCATTTCTGTATGCGTCAATCGAAGCAAAACGCCATTCACCTTCAGTATGTTGTACGAATTGGTTAAATACTTCTAACTTTTCATACTCAAAACCAGCGGTAATTGTGTGCTGATCAAGGTAGTAGGTACCTGAGAATTTAGCTGTTGTGGTATCGTAGTTTAAATCATTTGATTGACGAGAGTCATCAGGACCAACGTACACCGTGGCATTATCTGTGCTGATTTGGAACTCACCAAAACCGCTTGCTGCGTCTAAAGATTGAACGCGAGCGTCAAGCTCTGATTTACCTAAACGAACTTCAGTTGAAAAGTTGTCATTCCAATCAGAGTAAAGTGATGCAACGATTGAGGTAAACTCAGCACCTTGCTCATAAAAGTGGCTGTCAAATGCGAGCTCATCACCATCTGCATCTGATTGAGATAGGGTAAAGCCATCATTGTAGTTATAAATTAGGTTAGCACGATGATCATCGTTGATGTTCCAATCTAGCTTCACTAAGATTTTTTCATCTTCTACTGGTGAGCTTGCTGGTGTAGCACCGGCTTCGTAACCATAAACATCACGTGTAATTTGTTTAATTTCATCAATTTCTGCAGAAGACACTAAAGATGAATAGTTAAACTGTTTAACACCTTCAAGTTTCTCGTAAGAGGTAAACAAGAAAAGCGTATCATTGATTAGTGGTAAGCCAACGTTGAAACCATAACGTTTTTCACTGTAATCGCCGTTGTCAACGTCATTACCTTCAATCTTATCGCCTTTCATTGAATCGTTAGTGTAATCGTAGAATACACCACCGTGAATGTCGTTGCCGCCAGATTTGGTCACAGCGTTGATGTTACATGATGTGAAACCACCATATTGAACATCAAAAGGGGCTAATTCTACCGCTACTTGCTCGATTGAATCAAAAGAGAACGGAGCGCGAATAGTAGGGTAACCGTTTGAGCTTAAACCAAAGTTATCGTTCATGCGAACGCCATCAAGGGTTAAGCTGTTAAAACGTGGATTACCACCACCACAGTTGATTGAACCACGGCTATCATCGATAGCAACGCGAGGGTCAATACGAATAATATCTTTTAAATCACGGTTAATAGCTGGTTGATTTTCAAGATCGCTTAATGTGAATGTTGAAGCAGGACCCGTACCACCAGACATAGTGCTGATAGGGCGCCCAGTTACTACAATTTGTTCAACATCTGAGATATTTTCAAGTGAAGTATTAACAGGGTAGTCGCTACCAATGTTCAAGATAATATTATTGAACTCTTGGTCAGCGTAGATGTCTGAGTCTACGATTACTTTGTAAGGGCCGCCAACACGAAGTCCTTTAGCAGTAAAGTAACCTGCGTCATTTACTTCAGTTGTTTTAACAGAGCCTGAAGGAACGTGTAAAATAGTAATTTTAGTTCCTGCAGCAGGGTTACCGTTAGGTCCAGTTATTTGACCTTTAATTGCTGAGGTTGTTTCGTTTGCAATTGCAGCACCACTCACACCAACACATGCTGCTATAGCAAGTGATAGAGCTGTTTTGCGAAGTTGAATTTTCATTTTATTTTCCCGTGTAGTTAAATAAACTTTTAATAGCTTTTTTATTTTAATTTTGGATTAAGCGACCGCAAAATACACTTAACCCAAAATACTTACATAGTGTACCTCATTTGTTTGTTACAAATAAAATACAACTGTAATTTTTTTATTATAAAACACTTTATTTATGAAATTTAGCATTTTATCTATGTTTCAATATTTACCATGCAAATAGTAAGTAGTTTTTATGACAAACAGATGAAAAGTTATTTTTTCCATAAAAAAAAGCCATTACATGCATGTAATGGCTTTTTAATTTTATGAGCTTTTGATGTGCAAGTTATAGGTTAAAACTTATAGCTAACACCGATTTTAGCTTGCCAAGCTGATGAGCTAGTTTGATATTGGCTATAGTTACGAACATCTGCACCGTTGTATCTAGCATTAATGATGTAACGGCCATCATCATCTAAGCCAGCAAGGTCATAAACAGCTTGGTCAGAGAAACCTAAGCGCTTTTCTACGCCCCAGTCACTGTTTAATAAGTTTGCAAAGTTATCAATCATAAAGTAAACCTCACCGCTATGACCTTTTGCAAAACCAGGGATTTCTTGTTTAACGCTAATATCCATAGTGGTAACCCATGGCTGAGTACCCGAATTGCGGTCTAGGATTTGACCACGCTCATTAATACCTGCACGCTTTAATAGGGTTTCAAGCTCTTCCCATGACAATTTAGAACGATCCCAATTTACGTTTGCATCATCTGGACCTGTAGGAATATATGCTAAGTAAGCTGAACTCGAGTTAAAGTCACGAGAGTCGCCTAAATCCCCATTTCTGAACATACCCATAGTATAACTAAATGGACGACCAGAGCGACGTTCAAAATACACATTAAATCTTGTGGCATAGCCACTGAAGAACTCAGTGTTATACGCTAAATTAACTTTAAAGCTATGCTCTACTTCATACGCACCACGGGCAGCAAAGTCTTCATTACGGCTCTTAGTAATATTGTACTGATAGTTGCTTTGTGCACGTGAAGAAGAACCTGAAGACGCTTCTGTTACATCTTGATGTGCATAGCTTGCTGAAATATAAAGGCCATTTTCCCACTCTTTAGCAAGTGCTGTTGTAAAAATAACAGAGCGACCGTCTTCTGCTGAATTAGTCATTGCTATATCAAAGTTATCAGCTAAATCACCGTTGTAAATACTTTCATAGATGATACGTTCGCCGTCGGCTGCTACACCTACAGGTTTAATGGCGGTGTTATGCCACACAGCTTCGTTTTCTTTTTTGTGATAAGCAATTTCTGCTTGCCATTTAAAGCCTTCACCTAGTAATTCAGAATCAAAGTCGTACTCAAAACCAAGTTGTGCACGAATACTTGACGGTAGTTCAAAATTTGGGTCAACATAGTTTGTACTACCCGCACCTTGTACTAGTGACCCTTTTATAGCGTCTGGTACTTGAGTGATATCAGCTTGATTATTAGCATAGTATTCGTCAATAACGCTTTGTGGTGCATCTACAAAAGTAATGCCATCGTTTTGGAATGAGTTATTGTACCAAACGTTAGGAATACCGCCTTGGAAACGACCTACACCACCGTTAACTGTTAACGCTTCAGTTGCGTAATACTTAAAGCCAATACGTGGGAGTATAATATCTAAACCATCTAGGTTTTCTTGGTTGCTAAAGCCATAGGTGCTTAAAAAGTTTTCATTGAGTGTTGGTTTATCATCAGAAGATAAACGCTCATAACGAACACCTGCCGTTACTTCTAAATCATCACCAACATAAAAAGTATCTTCAATGTAAAGCGCTAATTGATTACGAGTTGCATCGTAAGCAGTATCGTTCGGGTTATTTGTATAAGCATTACTGTAACTAAAGTCATACTGACCTGCGAAGTTGCCTACTTCACGGTTTTCAAAACCATTAAAGTTATCAAACTCCCATGAACCCAGTGAATTAGCTGCAAAAAGGTTGTATAAGTTTAACGACTCATATTGCATACCAAAGTTAATTTCATGCTCGTCCATCAAATAAGTGGCATCAAGAGAAAGTGTTAAATTTTCTGTTGCTGAGCTATTGGCATGTCGAAACTCATCGATACCAAAGTTATAAGAAGGTCCGCGGAAGTATTCTTCAACTTTAACGCTACCAATATCAGAATTTGTTAAACTTCTTGATGATACATCTTTGTATGCAATACCGATTTCAGTTGAAAAGTCTTCGTTCCAATCCGAGTATAATTTGGTTGCAAAGTTATTAAACTTAGTGGCGTATGTGTAACGACTTGATGCAAGCTGAACTGATGTACCTCCAGTACCAAAGTTTGTTTCATCTTTGTCATCTTGCCACTGATAGGTAAAATCTAAACGATGATCATCAGCAATGTTCCAGCTTAATTTTACAAGTAATGTTTCATTGGTGTCTTTAGGGTCGCCACCAAGAGAATCGGTTAACCCGTATTCGTTATTTAGAATATTAAGAAAGCGGTTATAGCTTTCTTCACTCACATCGTATTCGTTGGTTGCGCCTGAACCTTCAAAACCATAGTCTAAATCTAGTTCGCTCGACCATTTATTGTAGTTAACAAAGTAAAATAAGGTATCGTCTATAAGTGGGCCGCCAACATTAAAACCGTAGCGTTTTTCAGTTTGATTTGGCTCTACTTGTTCGACAATATATGTACGGTGGCCATCGTCATCTAAAACAGGGCGGTTATCAGCAAACACTTGAGATATGCTGTCTACATCGCCTGCAATATCAGGTGTTGATGTTTCGTAAAAACCAGAAAACTTGAACTCATTTGTGCCTGATTTTGTTACCGCGTTAATAGTACCACCACCAAAGTTACCTTTAGAAGCAGAGAATGGAGAAACATCAACAGATATTTGCTCAATTGCATCAAGGGCTACTGGAGGCTGTGAAGTCGGGTAGCCGCCGTAACTTAAACCAAAGTCATCATTTTGGCCAATACCATCTACGGTTAAACCATTCGTACGTGGGTTGCTGCCAGCAAAAGTTAGCTCACCATTACCATTAATACTCGCAAGCGGATTTAAACGTGCGATATCTTTAATGTCGCGGTTAAAGCTAGGCATATTATTGATAGTATCTTCGCCAAACGTACTACTAGAGCCACCTGACTGTTGTACAATTTTATAACCAGAGACTTCAATCTTTTCAATGTTTAGCGGCGCTAATTGCGATGTTAATCTGTAAGTTTCGCCAAGGTTTAAAAAGATGTTTTCAACGGTGGTATCGTTAAACGTATCAGAGTCGATGATCACAGTGTAAGGTCCACCAACACGTAAACCATTCGCAATGAAAGTACCACTTTCATTGGTCGTTAGTTCACTAATTGTGCCGGTTGGTTGATGAACAACCTTAATTTTAACGTTTGCAGCGCTCGCACCTGAAGGTGTGGTTATTTTACCACGCATTGCAGACGAAGTGTCAGCAGCCATAGCGCTTGTTGAAACTCCTAGAGCTAGAATTACAGCCCCAGTTAATTTCGAAAGGCGAAGCTTAGTCATAATGTTGATTTCCCATGTAGATGATTTAAGTTAGAAACTAAATTTAATTTTGTGTTTGCTGTGTTAAGGCCATTTTTGATTGCGTGTTAGCAGGATCAAATAATGTATTTAACAATCCAGCCAAGCGAATTCCCGCTTGTTGCAAGCGTGTTTTCACAATAGGGGTGTTGTTGTAGATATAGTCGTAACTAATCTGTTCTTCTGTTGATTCATATATTTTTAGGGCTAAGTTGTGCGACTCTTCAAGCCAGCTTGTTGGTGTACTTTGTAAATATTCACTAATTAGCTCGCTGTTGTTGGTATTTATAAACTGAGCGTACTCAGTAAAAGATAAGTTTTCGTTTTCAACTAGTTTGGTGTCCCATAAGCTATGTAGGTTGGTCTGTTGATTAAAAAAAGAAACCTTAACGCGATTGCCGCCTCTATCTTCTGCTCTTCCTGCATGAAATGGTTGATGGCTGTCACCCACTAAATGCACCAAAAAACGCAAGCTAAACTGTTTGGCCGCGAGGCTTGATTTATCATCTTTCAACACGCGGATAGAGTAGTGAATGCCTTCTAATATGTTTGTTACTGATTCTTTGTGTTTAGTGTGGTCGTGGTCAAAACTAAAGGTCGCGTTGTCATCAGCATTAATGTAATGCCAACGAGATGATTTTTTTTGCCAAAAGTCACCTGGTGCAGATCGCATTTCGTCAGGCCATGTTGAAATCTGAGCTAAAGATTCGCCATTGAGATAGGGGATAAGTGCAGTCTTAGTAGTTTCGCTTATGTGCGACTCTGCAATTTTACCCACTACACGATGCCCGTTTTGGCCCCAAGCATTACAATCTGTGCTTGCAAATATTGCACTAATTAAAAGTGTTAAAGAAAGCGAATATTTTACATTTTTGTACATTGAAGCATCCTAGTTAGTGTGACATTTATTTGGTAAACGCTAGTAAGGTCAATTGTCCTCATTTTTTTAGTTGATAGAAAGGACTCAATAAAATTCATACTTTCTTATTTAAAGTTATTTATATTCAATGGGTTGTGTTTAATGAGTAAAATTACCTGTTGAAATAAGTAATTAAAATTGTTCAAATGAGTTATTACTCTAATTTAAACGGGTGTTTTTTGAATATTAAGAAGTTAATGTTGCATAAAACAGCAATTGTTACATTTATGTTTCTGGGCGTGTTGCTAAGTTGGTTTTCAGGTCAAGTTATTGTGGGCGAGGAAGATATAACGTTTCCAGTAATAATTGAGACATCAACGACATGTCAAACAACGGCAACAGCTAATAAGAGTCAACTTATAGTATTTACCCCCTCAAAATACGTTGCTCAATTACTTACTCAAAATCTCTGTGGTGACAAAGTAGTGGCAAAACAGTATGGCTCTGTCATTGGCTATTGGGGGTATAGAACCGTTGATAGCTTAGAGTTTGTAGGTAAAGGTATTGCAGATTTAATTTTAGCGAAAAATAATATTATGGATGCGTTTAAGGCTGAATCTACTTACAACTATCAGCCTGTGGTTGGCTTTTCTGATTACACTGCGTTTTTTATCTCTTCAAAAGAAAAACCAAAGATCAGCAAACAATATTTTTTAGATAAAAAAATCGGTCTGTTGGATTATCCAACGAGTCGCTCAGGGCACATTTTACCCAAACAAGCCTTTAAAGAGCTAGGCCTAAACATTGCTCATCTAAAAATAACCTATGCGAGTTCACACAATGAGTTGAGAGAATTATTGGCGAACGGGGAAGTAGACCTTATTGCCTCTTTTTGGAGAGAAAGTGACAGTCAGCGTTTTTCAAAAAATTATATTACGCCTATTAGTAGTAATGTGGCAGGCACCCGTTGGTACTTAAAAATGCAGCACAACAATACTGATTTACTCTGTGCTGTACAGTCTCACTTATTGAGTATGTCTAAAGAACAATCGTTTCAATACTATCAAGATGTTGAGCCATATTGGCAATGTAATAATTACCCCGTTACCTTTATAGGGGAGTCGTAATGAGAAAGCTTGTATCGTCATTAGGTGTTTTTATACTATTCACTGTATTTTCATTCGTGTTTTATATTTCAACAACACATAAACAGCAACAGGTAAATAAGTTACAAATAACCCAAATAGAAAAACAAATCGCTTTAGACTTACCTTTGCTCGATTTATCAAATAAGCTGCTTAAGCACTCGGGTAATAAAGCGGCTTTACAGCATTATATTCAAACAGTAAATGCTCAGATTCAAGGTACGGGTATACAGGTGATTTCGATAGTGCCAAAGCACGAGTTTAACTTATCCTTGAAAGCCGATGAGTTTATTCGAAAACTAAATAGTAATAATAGCGTGGTGTTTATTGTTTTATCTTTAAAGCAAGCATATTTTTCGCCTGATGTAGTGACTATTTATATACTACTTTTTGGTATTAGTGTATTACTTATGTTCATGATGAAGCAGAGTATTACTTATCAAAA
Organism: Pseudoalteromonas sp. APC 3694; assembly: GCF_030407565.1. Taxonomy (NCBI): domain Bacteria; kingdom Pseudomonadati; phylum Pseudomonadota; class Gammaproteobacteria; order Alteromonadales; family Pseudoalteromonadaceae; genus Pseudoalteromonas; species Pseudoalteromonas sp. APC 3694. The sequence continues at coordinate 14,762 of NZ_JASDDE010000004.1, read as the reverse complement.
AAATAAAAAACTAGGTACTGAGCAAGACTCAATTGCCCCAGAATCAAAATCATTAACACTCGTGATTGATTTAAAAAGTAAAACATTATCCAATAGTTATTATCCTGAGCAACAAGTAGCCTTAGCAAATAAGCCACTGTGTTTTTATTTAGCACTTGTTGAATTTTGTACTAATAATCCAGAGGCTAAACTTAACCATAATAAAAATGTGCCCGAGGAGTTGCTAGAACTTGCAAATAAGTACTTTTATCGGTTAGTTGAACTCGGGCATACTATTAGAAAACGGCCAAACTTTAATAACAGTTTAGAAAAAACCTTAAGCGAAATACGTGCGGCGCTAGATGATGTATTAAATGATTGCCCAGAGCAGAAAGAGTTGTATTATCCGCCAAAGGCATTTGGAGAGGGCTCTCGTTCACGGATGCACAGCTATGGCTTAGTAAATGTTAGCCAAGGCAATATAGAAATAATAGGAAAGTAATTTAGTTTTATCGTTTAGGGTGAGTGATTTGTGGGCTGAAATGTTTGATTAACTAGCTTTGTTCTCACATAAAGTTTAATGAAGAGTGTCATTAGCATTTTAATGACACTCTTCGCTGTTCACATTAGATTATTTAGGTGCAAATTCACGAGCATCAACGGGGCTATGTTCAGCAAAAAATCGCTTTAAAGCTTGCGAGTCAGTTTCATCAGTGCTTACAAAACCTGCCATTTGTGTAATTTTTGGATAACTATCGCCACCTGAAGCGTTATATTCATTAATACTCATGCGGTATGTTTTGCTTATATCAAGCGGTTTTCCAGCAATGAACACGTTAGTTACCTGCTCACCTTTCAATTCAAATGCTAAGTTATGATATTGCATGTAAGCCCCAGAGTCGGGTGGAAAACGTGTCACAACGTTTAAATAGGTTAAAATATCACTGCCTTTGAAGTCGATATAGGCGACACGATTTTTGAAAGGTTGTACTTTAAGTATATCTTTATAGCTCACGTCACCTGCATTAATGCTATCGCGAACACCGCCACCACTAATAATACCAAAATCCGCACCCACGGTGTTCATTTGTGCTTGGATGATGACGCGCGCAAGGTTTGTTTGTTCAAAGCGTACTTTGTTGCGATCTCCCTCAAGTCTGTCATTGACGAAGCCAATTTTACCCTCAATTTGCTTTGCTCCTTTTTGTTGGTACGCCGCTAAAAAGGTTTGCAGTTCTGGATCTGGTTTAATGTAATTTGCTGAAAGTACGGATTTTACGCTCCCGTCTTTTTGTTTTTTATCTACGTATAAATTAACGGGTAATAATTGATAACTGAGCAGTGATAATTGGCCACTTTCTAATTTAAACTCCGCTTTACCCACATACTTACCCCATTCATGGGCTTGCATTATCCAGGTTCCATTTTGCTGATCTGGTTTACAGGCTAAACCCGGTTTAAAGTGCTCATCAGTAACATTTTCAGCAGCCATACACACTGGCTCTTGGGAATGGCCACCAATAATCATATCAAGGGCACTTTTATCTAAGGAGCGAGCTAAGGTGACATCACCCGGGGCATTGATCCCATAATTAGCATCTACGTAGTGTCCCATGTGGGTTACGGCAATAGTAATGTCGGGATTGTATTTTGTTTTTAGGATTTGGGTAAGTGAGGCGGTAATTTCAACAGGATCTTTAAAATCTAAGTGACCAATGTATTGCGGGTTACCAATTTTAGCAGTGTCTGTGGTTGTTAAACCAATAACGGCAATGGTTAAGCCGCCTTTGTTAAATATTTTATAGCGCTCAAAAACAGCTTTATCAGTTTGTTTATCGAAAATGTTGGCAGATAAAAGCGGGAAGTTAGCCCATTGCTGTTGTTTTTTTAGTACACTTAATGGGTTGTCAAACTCATGATTACCTAGTGCCATTGCGTCATAGCTAATTTTCGACATGCCTTTAAAATCGGGCTCAGCAAATTGCAGGTCTGATTCAGGGATGCCGGTATTAATATCGCCACCTGATAATAATAACACCTGATGTCCTTGTGCCTTTGCATCTGCTCTTAGCTGGTCAATTAAGGTTTTACGCGCAGCCATACCATATTCGCCTTTTTCGTTATGCCAAAAGCGACCATGGTTATCATTGGTATGAAGAACTGTTAAATAGTGTGCTGCAGGTTTATTGACAGAGTCGCTGGCACAGCCAGATAAACCAAGGAAAAAAACAAGAAAAATAAGTGTACGCATAAAATACCTATCGATGAATAAAAGCTCAATCTAGTAGGTGGCTAGTTTAAACTAGTTCGAGGTTAAAAAAACGCACTTCTTTATGTTTTTTCAGCCAGCGAGGCTTCACGCTGTTGTTCTACAACTCTGTTTCTTCGTGCTAGTTCATCCCGTGCATATTGAGATTTTTGATGATTAACATCAATCATCCACTTCAAAAAGCTAACGGGCAATTGGGTGTAAGGTTCACCTTGGTGTAGTCCAAAGTCACAAATAGTCGTGTTGTTAGTCATTATATTTACTCCTATCACTTTGTGAGTTGATAATAACAAAAAAAAAGTGATTGATAAGGGGCTTTTTAAGTACCTTGCTAGGTTTAAAATTTATTAGAAAGAGTAACCGTGATGCACACTAGGGCACTCAGGCAATTAACTACCCATAACATGTTTAAAATTAAAATGTAAACAGTTGTAACTATGGTGTAATCGACTTGCTATGAATTGTAGCGTTAAGTACTTATGTATCGATTTATAAAATGAATAACACTACTCTATGACGCCTAATGACAATAAAAAGTAGGAAAAATAATGAAGAAGCTTATCTTAGCGTCAATTTTAACTGCAGCAAGTTTTTCAAGCGTAGCAACCATAGTCGAAATGCAGACGAGCCAAGGAACGATAGAAATTAACTTGTTTGATCAACAAACACCTAAAACAGTAGAAAACTTCCTAAGTTATGTTGATGATGCCGCCTACAATCAAACGGTTATACATCGCTCTGTTGATAAGTTTGTCATTCAAGGGGGAGGTTTTACTTTTTCTGATGAAATGGATCCAATTACAACCAAGCCTGCGGTAATAAACGAACCTATTTACTCAAATGTAAAAGGCACAATTGCCATGGCAAAACAGGGCGGCAACGAAAACAGCGCCACTAGCCAATGGTTTTTTAATATGAGTGATAACAGCCAAAACTTAGATTTACAAAATGGTGGGTTTACCGTTTTCGGACAAATAACAGCACAAAGCCAAGAAACTTTAGATAAAATAGCGGCCTTAGTTCATTGTTCTCAGGTGCCATTAGTTGGTGTTACTAAAGAGCAATGTTCAGATGAAAATGTGGTTATTAGTAATCAAAACTTAGTATCAATACAAACGGTGGTTGTGCTTGATGACGATCCTAATTCAGCACAAAATTTAACACCTAAAGAGAATACATTAATTGATAACGTAGAAGTTACACCACCAAAAACGTCAGACTCTAGTGGCAGTATGGCATGGTTATTAGGTGCACTATTGCTAGTAGCACCTCGCTTAAAACGTGCTAAGTAAACTTTAAAAAAATAACGGCGAATTATTAAATTCGCTGTTATTTTTTAGTTTAAAAGTACACCCAGCAATAGCAAAAACCACATTACAAATACAGATAAGCAGCCTAGTAAAAATACTCTAAAACGGGCTCTTAAATGATTACTACCAAGGTGAATGAGGCTATGAATAATGCGTGTGGCTACAAATATACACGCCAATACTGCGATAGGGACACTTGCCATATTAAGCTGTAAAGCAAGTAAACATCCCGCATAAAAAAGCACAGGTATTTCAAATTGATTGCTAAAATTACGATCCGCTACTCTCACATGATCGCCTGCATTATCGAGGCGCATAGCAGCAAAGTCGCTTAACTGTATTTGTTTATTTTTAGCCGCTGCAAAACGACGTTTTCCCATAATCACCATAACAACTAATGAAAGTGTTACCTGCACAAACATGGCCATTATTATTATCTTTTCCATAACTTACCTTATTATTTTCTTTGAGTATTCGATTGTTATTCACAATGTGTTACATAATTAAGTGCTAATTAGTAGCATAGTATTAATTGATAGTGGTAGTTTATAGCTGATTTAGTCTTTTTAAAACGCTAATACCCTATTCTACGATAACGGATAAAACTAAAATGAAACACATCATCGGCTTAAGTGCAATTGCACTAGCAATATTAAGCGGTTGTTCAAATACCGCCACTCTTTCTCAATCACCACAAACCTCACTTTTATCACCCACGCTCGTTGTAAGCCCTAACGATAATCGTGAATATAAAACCTTGAAACTTGCTAACGATATTGAAGTGATTTTAGTCTCTGATCCGAGCGCAGAAAAATCAGCGGCTTCACTTAGTGTAGGTGTAGGTCTGTTACACGACCCAATGAGCCAACAAGGCATGGCGCATTACCTAGAACATATGTTGTTTTTAGGTACTGAGCGATACCCAGACACTAAAGGGTACTCCGATTTTATGACTAAAAACGGCGGCGCGCATAATGCTTACACTTGGCTCGATATTACTAACTACATGTTTAAAATTAATAACGATGCGTTTGATGAAGGCTTAGACCGCTTTTCAGACTTTTTTAAAGCCCCTAAGCTTTACCCAGAATACACAGAAAAAGAAAAAAATGCAGTAAATGCTGAATGGTCAATGCGTCGTGAAATGGACTTTTTCGGCCAATTTAAACTTGCACGTAAAATGATGGGTGAGCATCCGGCTAATCGATTCTTAATTGGTAACCTTGAAACGTTAGGCGATAAAGCTGATAGTTCATTACACAAAGAAACGGTTGATTTTTACAATAAATATTATTCATCAAATATTATGAAAGTGGCGTTAATTTCTAATTTACCACTTGAAGAAATGCAGAAAAAAGCAGAAAAATACTTCGCTGATATTAAAAATAAAAATATTGAAAAGCCAAAAGTATCAGCCAAGCTAAATTTTGATAATGCCGGTGGTAAACGTGTTTTTTACTCGCCAAACGAAGACGTTAAACAATTACAGCTCGACTTTACAATCACTAATAATCAAACTGAATTTGCAGTAAAACCTAATCGTTTTGTTGCCTATTTACTTAGCAATGAAATGCCAGGTAGCCCAGCACAAATATTACGTGATAAAGGCTGGGTATCTCAGTTATCAGCCTCTGCCTCTCCAAATCAGTATGGTAACTATGGCTCTTTAAATGTGAACATAGAGCTGACTGATGAGGGCATGAAAAACCGCGAAGCCATTGTTGCGACTATTATGCAATATATTGATTTAATTAAACGTGAAGGTGTTAATAGTAAGTACTTTAATGAAATTCGCACCTCTTTGAATAACCAGTTTAAATTTTTAGAAAAAGGCGATGAGTTTAACTACGTCAGTGCGCTGACTCAAAGCATGCAAGATTATCCGTTAAATCATGCGATAAACGCACCATACTACTACGCTAAGTTTGATGCTGATGCGGTTAATAATGTACTAAAACAACTTAACGCAGATACCTTACGTGTTTGGTATATTTCTCAACAGGAAGATACAGATTCTGAGCTGCATTTTTACGATGGCAAATATAAAATTAACGATATTAGTGATGCAGAAATTGCCAGCTGGGAAAAACCAAGTGAATTTAATTTAGCCTTACCAAGTGTTAACAACTTACTGCCAGAGAGTTTTGCAATTAAAACGCAGGCTTTTAAAGAGCAAAAACACCCAGAACTTAGCTATGATAAAAACGGTGTAAAAATCTGGCGCCAAGCAAGCCAGCAGTTTGCAGAGCAACCCAAAGGTTTAGTTGAGGTGTATATCAACACACAAACAGGGTTGCGTGATATTAACTCAACCGTCCTTTATTCTGTGTGGGCAGATTTATATAACACTCAATTAAGTCAGCTACGAACCGAAGCGGCTATTGCCGGTATGAATGTTAATTTAAGCTCAAGCAATGGCTTAGTTTTATCATTAAGTGGTTTTACCGATAAACAAGATACCTTACTTAAACAAGCGTTAGCTGGATTTGACGATAAAATTTCAGCGCAAGCATTTAATCAAGCGATTGACCGTTATCAACGTGATTTACTCAATCAGCAAAAACAGTTCCCGTATGCACAAGCGTTTAGTGAATATTCAAAACTGACTCGAACCGGTAGTTTTGATACTGACGCGCTTATTAAGGCAGCTCAATCACTGACGCTCGCTGATTTACAAGCATTAAAGCAAAGCACATTAGCGAATAATAACTTACGCGTATTTAGCTATGGCAACTATAACCAAAAAGATATTGATGCCATTGCTGCTGAGTTAACGGCTATTTTACCAAATAATCATACAAAATCTGAGTTTGCTCGCAGTAAAGCCTGGTTACCACAACAAGGTGAAGCGCGCGTATTACACAAAGATATTGATGTAGCCGATGTAGCCGTTGTCGATATGACCATTCACCCAACGCCAGGTTATAAACAAAAAGCGCAGGCGGCGGTTTTACAAGGGCACTTTAGAACAATCGCGTTTGACAAAATGCGTACCGAAGAACAACTAGCTTATGCGGTAGGGGCATTAGCGCGTCCTATTGAGGATTACTCTGGTATTGGTTTGTTTATTCAAACGCCGGTCAAAGGGCCAAAAGAAATTCAAGTACGCTTTGATAAGTTCAAAAAAGAGTACGCTTCTGAGCTTAATGCTATGAGTGAAGAAACATTTGCACAGCTTAAAAATGCAACGTTGGTTTCGTTAAAAGAACAGCCAAAGAATTTAAGCGACGAAATGAGCCCATTGATTAACGATTGGTACCGTGAAAACTTTGATTTTGATTCAAAACAAAAGCTAATTGCAGAAGTAGAAAAGGTCACCCTTGCTGATATTAAAGACTACTACCAGCAAACCATGTTAAATCCACAAGCAGCCCGCTTAAATGTGCAGCTACGCGGCACTAAGTTTAGTGATAGCGAGTTTGCTGATTTACCAAACCAAACTAAAGTGACGAGTTTAGATGCTTACTACAGCGATATAAAATTGCAAAAGTAAGTTGAAATTACTCAAAAACCAAACAAAACCCAGCCATTGTTGACTGGGTTTTGTTTTAACGGCGTTAATTATGGTTTTAGTAAAATGGCTACCATTGCCATGTTAGGCCATAAGTAAAAAGCCAATTATGGCAAAGCCTGCAGCAATTAAGGTATAAGGTAATTGCGTTACAGCATGACTGATCAAATTACAGCCAGAGCCTTGTGCTGCTAGTACGGTTGAATCAGAGTAAAAACAGGCTTGGCTACCAAATGAAGACGCTGAAAGTAATGCGCCAATCACCAATGGAATATTTGCATCAACCGCCGTCGCAAGGGGCATGACAATAGGAATTGAAACCGCAAAAATCCCCCAACTTGAACCCGTAGCAAACGCTAATATCGACATCGCAATAAATACCACCGCAGGTAAATAGCCAGCGGTCATATACGGGCTTAAGCTGCCAATCACAAATTGTGGTAAGCCAATTAAGTCGCATACATCTTTAAAAATAAAGGCGGCAATCACGGTTCCAATTGCGGGGATCATACTTTTAAAACCATCCAGCATACGCTCAATCATTTCGCTAAAGCTCATTAATTTTTGTAACGCATAAAATGGCAAAGTGACAGCCATTGTCGCTAATAGACCTTTGTACACATCTATTTCAAAATATACGGTAAATGCGACTAATAAAATAATCGGCAACAAAAAGTTATATAACTTACCTTTAGGATCCGCATCTTCAAAGTGTTCTTCCGCTGCTTTTACTGCATATTCATCGGCGGTTTGTACTTGAGTATAAATCGCAGGCTCTAAAGTAGGAGCGTGAGTTAGCGCCTGTTGCTCGGCTTTTTTCATGGGGCCAAAAGTAGGGATCACGCCGGCAATAACCAGCACCACAGTCAACACCGCAAACCAGGCATAAAACATGTACGGAATGGCTTGAATATAAACGGCAATGCCTTTGCCTTCTTCTGCAATGCCGTTATCCACTAACAGGCCACCAAAAAATACAGCCCACGTTGACAAAGGGACGAGTACACAAATAGGCGCTGCCGTTGAATCAACAATGTAAGCGAGCATTTCACGACTCACTTTAAATTTGTCGGTGATCCGCTTCATGGTTTCACCCACGGTAAGCGCGTTTAAATAATCGTCAATAAATATCACAACACCCAAACAAAAGGTCATAAATAAGGAGGATCGTTTACCTCGGGTGTACTTTAAAGCCAAACTACCAAACGCAGAAGCCCCTCCAGTGCGCACTAATAAGGCAATAAGCGCACCAAAGCCGCCACACACAAGTATTAACCAACCAATGGTTTCATCAGTCATTACTTTGAGTGATGTGCTGGCAAAATTTGAGAGAACTTTGCTAGGGTCAGCTAAAACAAGGCCAACTAATGCACCAATCAATAACGATAAAATAGGGCGGCGTAAAACAACAGCCAATACAACCACTACCGCAGGCGGCAGTAGAGTTAACGCAGAAGGTTCAAGCATTTATAAGATCACAAAATTAAAAGCAGATTTAAAAAGTAAACTGCTTATACAAAAACAAAGAAGATGATAAGTTTGTTGTTAAATCATTTTCCAAGTCACTGCTTTTGCACGCGTGAAGGGCACTTAAAAAATTATGTTAAATTAATAGTTTTAGTGAAACGCGTTGGCTTTGGCGCCAGACGGCGCAAGGAATGCATGCCGCTATTGTTGTGCCTTTAAAAACATCGGCGCAAAAATAATCTTCTTTTTTATTTCAGTCAATAAAAAAATATCGGGTCGTGAAAAATATTATCAGGAGTTATTTTGAATATTGCTTTTACAACAGAGCGCTTACACATACGCTTCGCACAAATAGCAGATGCGGCGGAGTTACTTAAGTTGGTTAATCAGGCTAATTTCACTAAATACATTGGTGATAAAGGTATTTATACCTTAGACGACGCTAAAAAATACATCAAAGACAGTTTTATATCTGCCCATAAGCAGCATGGCTTTGGGCCTTATATAATCGCATTACATGATGAAACACTAGTTGGTATTGTTGGGTTTTATCAGCGAGCTGTTCTGCAATATCCCGATTTAGGGTTTGCGCTAAAAGACGGTTTTGAAAAAAAGGGCTATATTTTTGAGGCGGCAAATACCTTGCTAAACCATAGACAAAACTTGGGGATTAACCAGGTTACGGCGATCGCCCGCTGTGATAACCGCGCATCAAAAAATGTATTACAAAAGCTCGGTTTTAAAACCCAAGGTCAAGTGATTATAGAGAACACTAACATTGCGGTAGATGTATTATATTTACTTAATACAGAGCGAAATTAAATTCGCGCTTTTTCAATTTCTTTTGCCGCAAGGATGTTGATTTGTTGCCACATTTTTTCAAGAGTCGCCACCAATGAATCATAGCCATCATCATCAATTGGCAAAACAGATGAGAAATTATGGATGCTTATTAAACGCCTACCCGATTCTGGGTGAGTGTAGTATAAACGCCATAGCCCTGAAATATCTGCATTACCTTGCAGATCACCGTTAAAGTGGTGTAGTTCGTATTCTAATTCGTAAAATCTTTGTTGCTGTTGGTCAGTAATAACGGGTAAGCCTTTAATAACCATCCAGTTTGTCATGGTATTAAATAATGTTTGCTGCGCGCTGGCACTGAGCATAACATCTGGCGACTCGCCCCATAGATGATAATTAGCAGCATGGATTTGATTACTATCTACTTTCATAGCAATACCCCGGTTATTCAATGCGCCTCTTAGGGTGACTGTTTGCACGCGCAGTTGTGCCTGTGTATCTTGCACATTTCGCGAAGAGTCATTAATGGGCTGCTCAAATTGGTAATACTGAATTGTTGTTTGAATAGCAGAGCTGCAACCACTGATAAAGATCACACCCGTTAAAAGTAAAAATAGTGCTTTCATTATTGCTTCCTCGGTTGTGGATCGTTAGGTAGTGATTTGTCAAAAATGAGCATATTAGGTTGCTCGTTTAAGCCACGAGTAAGAGGCTGAAACTCTTCTGTTAAACGCTTAATTTGTAGCAGTGTTTGCTCAAGTTGATAGTGCATTTGAGAGCCTGCTTGATAGCTTGCCATGGTTTTGTCAAACTGGCGCATGGTTATTTCAAACTGTTCCATGCTTTTGGTTATTTTTTCGAGATTACGATTAAAGTCACCGGGTAAATTTTGGGTATCAGGTTTACTTAATAATATGCGCATCTCGCTGGCCAATGCCTGATACTCGCTAAAGGTTGTTTGCATTTTTGCCAAGCTGTCTTCAATTTTTAAATTATTTACCTTATTCAGTACATCAGACACTTGGTCAGCAAGCACGGTTATCCCGCTCGATACACTAGGAAACACATCGTATTGAGCAAGCTTTTTAAGCTCGCTTTTAGGGGGGTCGGTATAAAAGTCAAAATCAACATAAACTGCACCGGTTAGCAAATTACCCGGTTTAAGTGACGCTCTCATGCCATTTTTTATCCACTCGATTATGCTTGATTTCCAATACTCTTTAGCTAAGGCGTTGTTGTGGTATAAACGTCCATATTCCACTTTGATCAATACAGGGACAGCGGTACTTTTAGCGCGAAAATGAGCCGGTTTTCCATCTATAATTACATTGGCGGGCGCTTCAACCACTGTGCCGACGCGTGTACCTCTATACTCAACTGGCGCACCAACACGGAGTCCTCTAATCGATTGTTCAAATTCGATAAGGTAATAATCAAAGTCATAAAAGCGCTCTTCTAGAGCTTGATTGTAATTTTGACTTAAAGAAAAGCTATGACCGTCTTTTGCCAAATCGCCGGGAGCTTGCTGGTCAGGTAAACCGACAGAAATACCACCTTTTAATAACTTGCTCAGTGAACCGGTGTTAATATTTATGCCATCAGCAGAAAGATCTATTTCTATTCCTGAGTTAACCCAAAAAATAGAGTTTAAGGTGATCAAGTTCTCGTAGGGAGCTTTAATAAAAATACCGTATTGCATTGCTTGGTTTTTCCAATCAAAGGTGGCGGTTTCTATTTGGCCTATTTTATAGTTTTTAAAAAATATGCCAGTACTCACATCGAGTACTTCTGCATTGTAACTGAGCAACTTAAAGCGTCCACCTTGTACATCTTTACCAATTAATGCGGGCTCTTCTTGCAGGGTAAAGCGCTTTTTAAGTCGGTTACTTTCTCCCGGTGAAAACTCTAAATAAACCCCTGAAAGTAGGGTACTCATACCACTGATCCCAGTTTCATCAATGCGTGGCTTTACTACCCAAATACTGGCATCTTCGGTGAGTAAATTATCATAGTTTTTATCTATTTGTGCTCGGGCTATTACACTGTCTTGGCTGTTGGAGAGGCGTACGTGATCAATTTGACCTATTTTAACACTTCGCACTTTAATTTCTGTTTTACCAGCAATAATCCCCTCGGCTTGGGGCATAGTGATGTAGATCGTTTGCCCTTTATTTAATTGATACTGATAAAGCATCCAAATACCAACAAATAAGGCAACCACAGGAATAATCCAAATTGCAGAAATACTTGATTTTTGTGCTACGTTAGCTGTTTTAGTCATGCTTTATTCTCTGCGTTATTATTTTTGGTGAGTCCCACAGTAGGCGAGGGTCAAATGCGTGTGCCGCCATCATTTGGCATAATACCATAACGGTAAAAAAGACGATGCCCAAACCGGGTGTAACCGACATTAAGTTTCCTAGCTGCACCAGTGCAACTAATATAGCCACAACAAACACATCAATCATAGACCATTTACCTATAAATTCAGTAAGTTGATACACTTTTGTGTAACCTTTTGTATGCAGGTTGGCGGGTTTTGTAACCATAAAGCACAAAAAGCTCAAAATAAGCGCTTTGGCTAACGGTACCACTACACTGGCAAAAAATATAATAATTGCAATAGGATACGAGCCGCTACTCCATAACGTAATAACACCTGAAATAAGGGTTGCAGGTGTTTCATCCCCTAGGCTGATGGTGTACATAATGGGCAGTAAATTCGCAGGAATATAACAAATCAGAGAAGTAACTAACCATGCAGCCGCTTTTTGTACGCTGTTGGGGTTTCTTAAATACGTTTTACTGTGGCAACGAGGACAGATTGATTCAACGCTCAGCTGATGGCAAACATGGCAGGCTTTTATATTCTCATCAATAGCCCGCTCAGCGTTTGAAGTATTTTGAAGTGTAGTGGCAGGGCTTACTTGAGACCACAGCCTAGCACGATTCAACCGTGTTAACGCACTAACATATAAAACTACAAATCCCACATAGGCAAAAAAGCTAGTGCCAAAGCTAACTTCAGCCAATGACATTATTTTTACCATGCTAACTAAAACACCAATCAGAAATATTTCTGACATGATCCAAGGCTCTAGCGTTAAAGTGAATTTTAATAGTTTTCTTGCAACTGCTTGCGGCAGTGCTTTGAGTGCGCCCAAATGCAAAGGGATCAAAATAATCAGCAAACTCATAGGCAGAATAATAATGCTGATATCGATAAATAGGCCGAGTAGGTCACTATCATAGTTAAATAAAATCCGTGCTGCGTCGGGCAGAGTAATAGTTTGGGTAATGCCATTACTACTAAAAGAGATAAACGGATAAAACATACTGCTGAGCAACATTAATAATGCGCTTAAACTCAGTGAGACTATTTCAGTGTCATGGTTTATATTAATACCGCGGACTTTATGGCTACAGCGTGGGCACAATGCCACTTGTTTGGCATTAATCTCGGGAATATCAATGATAAGATCACAGCTTGGGCAGGCAGTTTGCAAAATGTTAGCTTATAATTAATTCAATAATTTAAATATTGCTATAAATAATAGTTAAATACAAACGCTACGGCTAAATTACTAAAGAAAAGTAACCCCAATAACTGAAAATAAAAACGGATTAGGTGAAAGAGTGAAAGTTGTATTTTTATTGGCCTTAGTGTGTTTATGTGGCGATAGTTTTGCATTTGTTAATGATATTAAGCAGCAACGAGTTATTATTGCGGCTAACCCTACTGTTGCGCCTTATGTAATAAGTGAAAATGATTCAGGTATTCAGCTCGAGATTGTAAAGGCAGCACTTAACAATCAAGACATAAATGAGGTTGATGTACATTACATGTCAAATCACCGTGCAGATGCTTTATTGAACCAAGGCCATGTTGATATTGCATTAAATTACTCGGGTATTTTAATTGCTGGCATATATCGAAGCCAATCGGTTGTTAGTTATGAGAATGTGGTGGTGAGTCTTAAAAAGAGTAACTTCACTATTAATAGTATTTACGATCTGGCGACTAAAAGTGTTTTAGCATTTCAAAATGCGCCTGCTTATTTACCCAAAGAATTTGGTCATAACTTGGAAAACTTGAGAGGCTATGAAGAAGTATTCAATCAACAAGCGCAGATACACCATTTAATGGCAGGGTGGGTTGATACGATTATTCTCGATAGGCGTATATTTCTTCACTACTTAAAGGAATATCAAAAAACTAATGCCACTAAAGATTTTGTTATTCATGCTATTTTTCCACCTGCGGCAAGGCCTGCGTATTTTAACAATGATTTGCTGAGACAGCAGTTTGACAAAGGCTTAGCAAATATAATTCAAAGCGGTGAATATCGCACCATAATGCTTAACTTAGATAAGCAATATACCCAGCGCGACTTCACTGCTCTTTAATTAATCAAATAAGGCAACCGTTTGGCGGGTGAGTGCAATAAGCTCACCCGATTGTGACCAAATACAGCCATCTTCTAAGCCATAGCCATCTTTTGAATGATGAGTGATTGCTTCAAAACCCAACCATTCACCTGGCACTAAATTAGGCGCTTGTACAAATTCTAAATACCATGACATGCTACTAGCCGGTGCAGGTTGCTTAAACATTTGTAGTAATGTTGGCGGCCATGCGTCAGTAAGAGCAATAACATGAGCTTCTGTAATTTCTTCAGGCGTGTGTTTAAATCGCATCCAACCACCAAGGTGAGAGGTTTGCGCACTACTAAACGGCATGGCTCCTTGTTGCGGGCATAAATCAACATGCTGAAAAAATTCTGGCATTTTCCCAGGTACAAAGCCTAAACAATGGCCTTCGTTTACAGGGTGTAAGGTTAACGACTTTGATACCGGCACATTAATTGATGAGTTACGATTTTTGGCGAAACAGGCCTGCACGATGACACACACCGCATCATCTTGGATCGCTTTGGCGAGCACTTGGGTACTGCTTTTACCTTCACGTAATATTTCTACCGATAAAGAAAACGGTTTTTCAGCCAATAATGGCCCTACAAAGTTTGTACTTAAAGAAAGCAGTCTTCTTGATGAATCAACTTTATTGCGCATTGCTTGATAAAGTAGCGCAGCAGAGAGGCCACCAAAAGCAGTACGACCTTGGCACCAGTTAGCAGGAAACTGCATGGTATTGGTTAACGGGTCAGTTTCCTGACTCGCTTGGGCTGCTTGTTTTAATAATTGTTCAAAGTGCACAAATAATGTCCTTTTGCTGTTATTTGCTAAATTTATATCACACCCAAACTCATCAGACCAGACAATAAATAAGCTCCCAAATTACAAAAAATGAGCAATCCCTACTCTTTTTAGGGTTATTTAGGGCGTGTTGATCTTTGTGGTATGAAAAACAAACAGCATGAAGATAAGGTATAATTGAATTCGCCAGAAAACTTTACACCGAACC